>DASVGB010000121.1:0-2264 GCA_036379755.1 Candidatus Saccharimonadia bacterium
GTATGATCGGCCAAATAGCCTTCATAATCATCTAGCGGATGTTGGGAGAGAAACAAACCAAGCAGTTCACGCTCCCATCCCAACTGTTCGCGCGCCGGAATAACCCGCTCGGGCAATTCCAATCGCAAGCCGGGCATACTATCCTCGCCAAGCGACCCGAAAATGTCGATTTGGCCGGAAAGTGCATTCTTCTGGGCCTTCGAAGCATATGATGTAATACTGTCTAAATTGTGCAACAATTGTGAGCGTTCGCCAAAGCCGTCCATGGCTCCCGATTTAATGAGCGCTTCCCACACTTTACGATTACATTCAGAGGCGGAAACCCGTTTGGCAAAATCTTCCACGCTTTTGAACGGCCCGCCAGCTTCACGAGCCTGCAGAATAGTGTTGATGGCACCGGTGCCGACATTTTTAATGGCTGCCATACCAAAACGTATATCATTAGAATCGGGCACTATGCCGAACTCTAAAAAGCTTTCGTTAATATCCGGCGACAACACATTAATGCCCATCCGGCGGCACTCGGAAATTTCCATCGAAATTTTATCAATATTGTCATAGTTTGAAGTCATCAAGGCAGCCATAAAAGCGCTGGGATAGTTAGCTTTTAAATACGCTGTTTGTACCGCAATCAGGGCATAACAGGCCGAGTGTGATTTCGGGAAGGCATAAGCCGCAAACGCCTCCAGTTGGCTCCAGAAGTCCTCCATGAGCGTCTTGTCTGCCCCGGAAGTTTTCATTGCGCCTTCAATAAAGGCTTTTTTCATTTTGGCCATTTCCACCGGTTGCTTTTTGGCAACCGCTTTACGCAAACTATCCGCTTGGCCGCCGGTAAACCCGCACATTTCTTTAGAAATTTGCATTACCTGTTCCTGGTAGACAATAATTCCGTGGGTTGGTTCAAGCGCTGCCTGCATCGTAGGATGAAGATATTCTACCTTCTTTCGCCCATGTTTACGGTCGATAAAGTCTTCAATCCACTGCATCGGACCCGGGCGGTAAAGCGCGTTCATAGCAATAAGATCATCAAACCGGGTAGGTTTCAGTGACCGTAGGTAGCGTTTCATTCCTGCTGACTCAAACTGGAAAAGTCCGGTTGTATCGCCCCTTGAGAACAGCTCATACGTTTTTTTGTCATCAAGCGGGATTTCAGCAATATCAATGTCCTTGCTGTAGACTTTTTTCACAATCCGTAAGGTATTTTTAATAATAGTAAGGTTAGATAGACCTAGGAAGTCCATTTTTAGCAGGCCAAGCTGTTCAATCGGCCCCATCGAGTATTGGGTGCAAATACCACCTTTTTGAGCGCGTAATAAAGGGGTAAATTTCACGATATCATCGGCTGCTATCACTACGCCGGCTGCATGCACGCCATTGGAGCGAATGGTTCCTTCCAACTTCATTGCCAGATCAATCAGATTCTTAGCTCGAGGATTAGAATCGTACTCGCCGCGCAACTCCGGATCTTGCTTAATCGAGGTTGCCAACGGGATATGGCGGCCTTGAACCGGTGCCGGAATCTTTTTGGCAATGGCGTCAACCTCGGCATAACTCATACCCAGTGCCCGGCCGGTATCGCGCACTGCATTACGCGCCGCCATGGTGCCGAACGTAATAATCTGTGCTACCCGATCTTGCCCATACTTCTCGGTAACATAGTCGATGACTTCGCCTCGCCGAGTATCCTGAATGTCAATATCAATATCAGGCATGCTAATGCGGTCGGGATTAAGAAAGCGTTCAAAGAGCAGGTCGTATTCCAGCGGGTTAAGGTCGGTAATATTCATAGAGAACGCTACAATTGACCCGGCTGCACTCCCGCGTCCTGGCCCAAAAATAATACCCTGGTTTTTACCCCAGTTAATAAAGTCGGCAACAATCAGGAAGTACCCTTCATATCCCATTTTGCTGATAATTCCCAACTCGTAATCTAGCCGCTCAATAATCTCCGGCGCCAAAACCTTGCGAGCTTTTTCCTCGGTTTGCAAATGCATATCCTCGTGGGCTATGTCGCCGTAGCGCCACATGGCACCCTGCCAACATAACTTCTGCAAATAATCATGCTCAGTTTCATTATTTGGCGTAGGGAAAGTCGGGATCAATATTTGGTCGAGCTGCAACTCCACATTACAAGCGTCTGCAATTGCCACCGTGTTTTTAAGCGCTTCCGGCACATGCTTCCAGCGCTCGGCTACTTCTTCCGGGCTCGATATGAAGAGAGCCATATCCATTTCCATCCGGTCGGTATCACCAATCGTCTTGCC
>DASVGB010000122.1:0-12257 GCA_036379755.1 Candidatus Saccharimonadia bacterium
ACCGGTAGCGTTGCCAATTGAGCTGGCAGCGGTACCCGTAGTGTTGATGCTTGCTGTACCAGTGGTAGTCAGGCCGCCCGTATTTTGGATAAGTCCGGTGCCAGCATCAACACCAACCGCGGTTACGGCTCCGGCGCTCGAAACATCAAAATTGGTAAAGTTAATGACGGCGGTTGTGCCTTGAATGGTTTGGGCGCCAAGGTCAATACCAGCTCCAGCCGTAATTTGGCTGTTGAAGGTCTTGGCGCCGGCAAAGGTCTGAATACCAGTAGTAACCGCGCCAGCAACAGTAGCTGAAGCATTTGAGATGGCGATCGTAATGTCGTCCGGGTTGGAGACCGTATTAATGCTCCAGGCAGTACCGGTTACCGTACCGGTAGCCGCTACATCGAGGAAGTTGGCATCGGTTGCGGTGGTGCTATTAACCGTTATATTGTCACCAAGGCCGCTGCCGCCAGCATCGGCGGCACAACTCCACTGATTCGTCCCGGTGGAGTATTTAAGAATTTGGTTGTCGCCACAGTCGATAAGGCTTAAACCGTTGGCGTCAACTTCCAAGCCCTTGTTTGTCTGAAGGGCTAAAGTAACATCATTAGGGTTAACGGTGATCCCATTACCAGCTACCACGTTTAAGGTAACCGAGCCTGGGCCGCCACCACCGGTAAGTCCATCCCCAGCAGAAACAGACGTAACAGCGTTATTGGCTACATTACCGGTTGTGATTACGGTCCCGCCTTCATTCAGGGTATAAGTCTGATCTGCCGACAGGGTTGCAACATTTAACGTCCCATAATTAGTCGGGCTGCCGCCATCTTCCAAGACCCGAAGCTCAGTATTGGCCGTTAAGGTGTCAAAGGTTGGACTCGCAGTGGTGGCAATGTCCTGAATAGTATTAATGGTGCCGGCACTAGCACTGAAGTTTGTGGCATTAAACTGAGCGATACCCTTCACACTAGTAGAGGCATTATCTATAGTGACGGTTGAGCCAACACCGGAAGCATTGGCCAAAGACAAAGTACCCGAGAGGCCATTGAGTGAGGCTACGCCTCCCCCGCCACCGCCGGCACCGGTCAGACAGTCGCCAAAGCTCAATACGCCCGAAGCATTCGTCTTCAAACACTGGCCGCTTCCGCCATCAGCCGTTGGAAGCGTAAATGTCAAATTCGAACCGGTGGCACCGGACTGCAATGTGAGCGTATTACCATTCGCTGCATTATTAAATATTAATGAACCAGTGGCTGAGGTGCTGGTGCCAAGCGTAACGGTGCTGGCGCCGGTAATAGCCAAGGTTCCACTGACGGTTACAGCCGAGCCTGTCTCACTTACCAGGGAATCGCCAATGACGCCCGAAGCAGTAAATTTAGCTAGCGTGCCGGCAGTTCCGGTACCGGTAACTCCCCCGCCGGCTCCGGCACAGTTTCCGCTTGAAAGACAGATAGTGGCCGTAGAGGCACCGGGGTCAGGCAACGTATACGCAGTTGCCTGACCGAGGCTGGCAACCTGAAGCGTACCGCTCGAACCACCACCCGACAAAATGAGGGCCGGTGTGGTCACCGATGTTGAGAAGGTTGGATTGTTAACGGTATTAACGGTTACCGATCCGCCAGAACCTAATGTAATGGAGCCGCCACCGATAAGATTGGTCCCGGCTGAAACCGTGATTGACGTATTTCCCTGTACGGCAGTGCCGGCAATTGCGCCGTAGAGTACGGCAATATCGTTTGCATTAACCTGAATTCCGGTCCCAGCGCCAACCGCTAGGGTCGGGGTGGAGCCGTGGGAGGCTACATCGCCGGTGAGTCCCCCGCCGGCGGTGATGGTTGCGACGTAGTTGCCGGAGGTTTCAGTGGAGAGATCGATGCCACCGTCTAAGATGTTGAACTCGGCGGCGGAGACGGTAGTGCCGTTTAAGACAAAGGTTGAGGAGGAGGAGCCGGTTAAGGTAGTGGCACCGGCAGCGTTGCCGAGGGCCAAGGTGCCGGTACCGGTGCCAACCGAGGTAGCTGCCGCGCCGCTGGTATTAATGTTGGTGGTACCGGTAATAGAGGTGGTGCCGGCTGAAACCGTCAGGCCGCCGCTGCCCTGGATGAGGCCGGTGCCGGAATCCAAGCCGACGGCGGTTACGGCTCCGGCGCTGGAGACATCGAAGTTGGTGAAGTTAATCACGGCGGTGGTGCCGGAGAGGGTCTGGGCTCCAAGGTCAATGCCAGCTCCAGCGGTAATGGCGCCGTTGAAGGTCTTGGCGCCGGCGAAGGTCTGGACGCCGGTGGTGACGACTCCGGCTTGGGTGTCTGAAGCGTTGGAGATAGCGACGGTGATGTCGTCGGGGTTGGAAACGGTATTAAGGCTCCAAGTGGTACCGGCGACCGTACCGGTAGCGGCCACATCAAGGAAGTTGGCGGCGGTAGCGTTGACGCCGTTAACGCTAATGTCGTCTCCGACGCCTGAGCCGCCGGCATCAGGGGCGCAGCCCCATTGGTTGGTAGCTGTGGTGTACTTAAGGATTTGGGTGTCGGCGCAGTCTATGAGGGAGAGGCCGTTCACATCGACTTCTAAGCCCTTGTTGGCTTGGAGAGCTAAGGTAATGTCGTTAGGGTTAACGGTAATGCCGTTACCGGCGCCAATGTTGACGGTCAAGACGCCGGTGGTACCTCCTCCGGTGAGGCCAGATCCGGCGGTGACTCCGGTGGTGGCGTGGCTTGTCACGTTGCCGCTGGTTACTACGGTGCCGCCTTCATTAAGAGTATAGGTTTGGTCTGCCGAAAGATCGGCGACATTAAGGATGCCATGGAAGGTGGGAGTTGCGCCGTCTTCGAGAATTTTTACGTCAGTATTAAAGTAGCCGGTACGGAAAGGATTGGCTGTTGAACCAAGGTCGATAGTCGAGCTACCAGGCAAAAGCGATGTATTTATGGCAACACTACTCAAATTTGATAGCGCTGTATTTGCACATGTGGGGCAAGATCCCGCAGAAGGAGCCGAAATGGTAATTGAGCCATTGCCGTTCACGATTGTAATACCGCTGCCAGCCGTAAGCGTAGACTTGGACAAGGTGCTGCCAGTGCTGTTGCCTATTAGGAGTTGTCCGTCGGTGTAACTGTTTTGACCAGTTCCACCGCTTCCTACGGGAAGAGTACCGGCGAAACTAATGTTTCCTAAAGCGCTTAGCGCAATGTTACCTGAAGCCGAAACCGCTACTGTTCCAGAAGAGTCCGGCAATGTGTAGGTTTGGTTACCAGTGAGCGTTGTTGGCTGCAAGGCACCATTGAAGCCTGAGTTCGAAAGATTCAAGAGCGGTGTTGTCACGCTGGTGCTAAAGGTAGGGTTATTAACCGTATTTAAGGTAACGGATCCGCCAGCTCCGAGAGTAATTGCTCCTCCCCCATTTAGGTTAGTTCCTGCTGAAACCGTAATAGACGTGTTGCCTTGAACCGCAGTTCCGGCGACCGCTCCATAGAGTACCTCAAGATCGTTTGCATTTACTTGAATACCGGTTCCAGCGCCAACGTTCACGGTAAGTGCTCCGGTTGTGCCGCCGCCGGTTAGGCCGGACCCAGCAGTAACCGAAGTCGTTGCGAAACTGGCAACGTTACCACTAGTTACGACTGTGCCGCCCTCATTAAGCGTGTAGGTTTGATTGGCCGCTAGATCTGATACAACAAGGTTGCCGCGAAAGGTTGGCGAGGCTCCACTTTCAAGAATGCTTAGCTGATTGGCTAAATAAAGATCGCGGAAGGCATTGGTAGCACTACCAAGATCAATTGCTGCACTACCGTCGGTCAGCAAGCTTTGATTTATAGCGGTTGGTGATGAAAGGTTGGAAAGCGTAACATTAGCGCAAGTTGAACATGAACCGGTCGACGGAGCAGAAATGGTGATCGTGCCATTTCCATTCACAATCGTTACACCACTGCCAGCGGTTAAGGTTGCCTTGGTGAGGGTATTACCAACACTGTTGCCAATCAGTAGCTGACCGTCGGTGTAGGTGTTCTGACCGGTGCCTCCCTGGGTTACTGAAAGCGCAGTGGTTAGGCCAGAAAGGCTGGTTATATCAGCGTTAGCACCGCTGGCTGCAGCACCCAAGTTGGTACGGGCTGCACCTGCCGTTATGGCGCCGGTACCGCCATTACCAATTTGCAATGTATTTGTTACATCAGCTGAATTCAGGTTAATGGCTGAAGATGTTACAACGCCTGCGGCGCTTGAGTGTAAAATACCTGCTCCTAATGCTGAAAGCGTAGGCGTACCAGTAATCGTAAAGTTGCCGCTGGCAGTTACCAAGCCAGCCGTTTCGGTTAAGAGTGAGTCGGTGATTTCATTGGTAGTGCTATCAAATTTGGTGAGAGCCCCTGGGGTCTGCGAGGTACCAGAAGAAATATTGCCGCCTACTGGGCACGTTTGAAAGCTTGGTACGCCGCCAACTCCGGCCATTAAGCAGTCGCCAGTCGTTCCGGCGGCAGTCGCGAGGAGAGCGCCCGTGTTATTGCCATAAAGCACACCGTTGGCGGCGAAGCTGTTCGCACCGGTACCTCCGTAGATAACCGGCAGTGTCCCGGAAGAAACGCTGGAAGCATTTAAATTGGTAAGGTTCGTACCGCTGACCGCCGGTAGCTGCGTAGAAGCGTTCAATTGTACCAGCTGATTAGCCCCATTGAAGCTATTTCCCTGGAGAGTAACATTTGTGCTCAATCGCGTATCCGATACTATGCCAGCATTAAGATTACTGGCATCCTGATAAAAACTACCGAGCTGACCGTTTAACTGCGCGGCGTTAACATTGGTGAGACCGGAACCATTACCCGAAACGATGCCGCTAACACTTAAGTCGCCGCCAATCGTTACAACGGTTCCGACTTCCGAAACCAGTGAGTCGGTAATAGTATTCAAAACGCTATCAAACTTGGTTAACGTTCCAGCCGTTTGGGAAGTTCCGGAAGAAATATTCCCGCCTCCTCCTCCCGGACAAGCTTGAAAGCTTGGAGCGGCGGCACCGTTGGAAATAAAACATTGTCCTGCACTACCACTGGTTGTAGCCGTTAATCCACCGGCACCGTTGCCAAGTAGGACGCCGTTAGCCGTAAATGCCGTACCGCCGGTTCCGCCATTAGCTACCGTAAGCGCACTTGCCAAGTTAATTCCGGAAAAACTGGGGGTTGCCGAGGTAGCAATGCTCTGCGGTAGTGTAAGAATTACATTACCGGTTGCTTGACTGACATTTATTTGGCCGACAGTACCGGTTAACCCGGTAACACCGATGTTCGAAATAGCCGTACCGTTAAGCGCAATACCGCCACCAGCGCTAAAGCTAACGGCTCCGGTCAACCCTTGAACGCTAACCACCGAGCTGGGTGCTACGGTGCTGCTGAGGACTCCACCAATCACACTCAAACCGCTGCCAAGGGCAATATCTCCGCTCAAACCTCCAAGCGACGTTACTTTCTGGCTATTGTCTGCCAAGTTTACATAAGCGGTGCCATCGAAGTAGTACAGCTGATTGTCGGCCTGCGACATGTAGAGCTGCCCTGGCAGCGGTGCAGAAGGCTCGTTGCCAGGTGTAATAACCGCTGAATTATTAATTCTTAGCTGACCGTTAATTTGGAGCTGCTGGGTCTTATCGAGACTTAACTCTCCAGTACGGGCAAACTCGGAAAGCGACAGGCTGGTAACCTTGTAGCTCAACCCGGTAGCAGAAGCTGGATCATGCTCTCCCTTGAGTTGAGCTGCAAACAGAAGTACCCCAAACCCAAAAAATACTAGCAAGGTTATTACAGCGGCAATGAACGTGGCTGAACGACCAAAAAATCGGGCATGATGCTCCGGAGGCGGAACCGCAATACCGGGAGTAGTTGGCTCCACGCTTGGAGTCGAACCGGCCGACGGCATTGTAGCATCAGAAGACTGGCTCGAAGTCCTCCCTTCCGGCATCATAGTCCAAAACCTCTGAACATTTCAGATGTAACTCCGCTTCCACACATTGGTTTTAATTATAGCGGTTATGCTTAGAGAATGCAAACCTGTTACGCTTATGCGCGCGCGTACTATTATACTGCGCCGTATTTCAGAGCTTCTTAACCACGTGCGGAAATAAAAATCTAACCTGTTTTTAGCCGCTAATCACCAAATATGCAGCGCCGAAGGCACCAATCAAAATAACCAACACGGTAGCCAAAATCCGCCATAAAACTTGAAAAATACTGCCCCTTGCGAGCGGATTACGCCCTACCGAGATCAACGTACTGCGGATTCCGGAAAAAAGTATTACGCCAATCACGACCATAGCTGTTACAACCAATACTGTTGCAATCAATACCCGGATAATCGCAACCGGCTTTCCCGCCAGAATATTCGCAAATTTTTGAATGAACACCGGGAAGGGGCTCTTTTCTGCCGGGGGTACAAAATAGGCCACCTCGAGAACCACCGGTATGGTGGAGATTTGAACTGTTTGGGTTTTGCCATCGGTTGAGGTAACGGTGGTGGTTTTAGAGCCATTGGCAGGCGCGTCAGATTGGGACACGCCGATACTCTTGCCGGCTACCACAGCCTTCATGCCAACCCCCTGGATAGGTGATGCCGCTATCAGATCACCAGCTTTTATACGGCCGGCAATATCCGATACAATGACAGTCGTCTTGCCGCTGGTAGCCACCTGAATGTCATCGCTTGGATCGGTAATCTCCAGGGTTGAGGTGCGATTTTCAACGACCACTCCGATCAAGGAATCAGGCCGCTTATTGTCGGCGGCGACCACCCGGCTCTTATCATCGTTCGACTGAGCCACCAAAGTACCAACTACCAGATTACTGTCTCCTTGGTAGCCGTGGCTAATAGCTGCCGCCAAGGTAAGCCAAGGAGTCATTGCCAATCCAAGCAAAAAAACGCCGGCAAATAGCCTTAGCCCACCAGGCATCCAAGATGTAGCAGCCACTTTCACCCCGAGCCTCCACTCATGAAGTGTATTATACCAGTTACGCTTGAAGTTTGGCCAGTTTGGCGCACGGAATTAGTGCTGGTCGGGGTGAGAGGACTTGAACCTCCGGCCTCAGCAACCCGAATGCTGCGCGCTACCAACTGCGCCACACCCCGTAACCTGAAGCTATTCTAGCGTAAAAGGCTCCACGGGCTCAAGAATGTATTGTTTTTGATGAGTTTTGTAGTAATAATTACAACCAAAATGGACGTGGTGCTCGATGTCTAACAGATGGTGACGGAAAGTTCTTGGCGACGATTGTTGGCCAATTTTGTTTAAGCCATTTTTTTTGCTTCACGTAGAGATCTTCGAGTCCCCGCTCAGCATATTCGGCTCGAATTACCCCGCCGGCATGAGGGTGGGCATGTTTTCGATCCAAAGGTGAATTGAAACCATGGGCATAATGAATCAGCTCGTGAACAAGTGTGGCAATTACGGCGAATTCCGGTATTTCCGGGGAGCGGAATAGACCGTTCATGGTGATGATCGAAATGGTTGGGTCGCGGCGATCAAGGCGGATTGATCCTAGTTGGCGCTTGGCCCGCCTACCAAACTGAATACGCACAATGTTTTGCTGGGGCACCTCGCTAAAGTAGCGGTCCCACGTTTCATCAAGAATTTGTTGCAACCACAGCTCGTCACGCACGGGCAGCCTCCAGCTGGCGCTCATCTTCCTCTCCCGTACCGTAGTATCGAATAGCGGCGCACTGATGCACGTTAGAAGGCTTGGGAGTAAAATCTCGTGAACGAATAGCCGCTGCCAAATCTGTCAGCTTTGCCCGATGATTGTCGATGATTCGGGGAGAAAGCTCGGAGCTACCAATTGTTCCGGTAACGACATAATCAAGAGAAACCCTATCCGGCAGCCTATCCGTCATTTCCTGGTATGCCAGTGCGTAGGTTCGAAGCTGAAAGCTAGTTTTTGCAGCACGGCTAAGCGCTTCGGGGTCGGTTTTATGCCCAGTTTTAAAGTCGCGCAGTTCAATACCCTCCGGTGTTGTGAAAACTGCATCTATGCGGCCATTTATGCGTAGTTTTGACTCCTTAATTTCCAGATTAAACGGCAGTTCACTTGCCATAATGTTTATTTCGGCACTAGCGGCGATTTTTTGCTCACGTTGTAAAAAATTCACGAGTGTTGTTGCGGCCAGCTGCTTGGCAGTCTCGGCTTGCTGCCGTTTTTGATACCCTTGATCGGTCCACTGCTCCTGTAAACGGCCCAGCAACTCCTCCTGCGTAATCTCTTCTCCATGCAGTTTAGCTTGATAGTAATCTTGGAGAAGCTTATGGAGAAGAGTGCCAAAGTGTAACTGAGGGCCAAAGGGCTGAGCAATGGATAGTACATGCTCCAGATAAAAGTCATACGGACAAAAATCGTAACCGCCTAATGCACTGACATTTAATTCCAGCCAGCCGTCGGTTGTTTCAAACGGCAGCCTGGTCTCCTGCTTCTGACGTAATGGATAAAAACGTTGTAATGCACTAATTGTCCCGCTGATTACATCGGATGATAGCTTATCTTGGCTGGTAACTGACGCTATTTCCCCAAGCAACTCTTCAACCAGAGGTGAAACTGTTTGCTTGGCCCCGCTGGCCGTCATCATTGGCGCGCTAACCACCAGCTGCTTGCGTGCTCGGGTTGCCGCTACGTAGAGCAAGCGCCGCAGTTCATGGTCGGGCGGCAATTCGGTCTGCGGGCGTAAGCTTTCAGGCACCAGCCACCCTCGATTTTGGCGAGGCGACCAATTCGCCCGAGTGCATTGCAGTAGATACACGCTATCAAACTCCAAACCTTTCGATGCATGAATGGTAAGAAGCTGAATGCCTTCTGCGCTGCCTTGCGGCTCGGTTACCTCAATCGTTGGCGGTTTGGGAAAGTGCGCCAAGTAGCCGAGTAGGGTTGGGTCGGCGGCCACAGTCTCGTAATCCTGCATTTGAGTAAGCAGTTGCCCAAGATCTTCGAATACCCGCCGGATCCGGTAGCTACTCTGTTTTGCCTCTGCCAAGAGCTGATCCTTTACCTCGGTCTCAAACATTAATCGGTAGGTAAGCACGCTTACCGGAATTTTTGGCATCCAGCTGCGCCATTCATCAAGCTTCGCGATAGCTTTGCGGCTGTGTTCTGAATCATCAGTGCGTAAGACATCTTCTACTTCCACCAGCTCAGCACGAGCTTTACGCAGCAGTTCTCGGTATGCCTGACTATCCCAACCGATAAACCGGCTGAGCATAACATGGGCAATGCTTTCGGGGTCGGCTTTTAAGCCAACCCACTGCAGCAGATACCAAAGCTGATTAAGCTCCGGTTGGTCAAAGATGCTAACCCTGGTAGAGAGCGCATACGGCAGCTCATGGGCGCGCAATTGTTTGGCTAAGCGCAGCAGCGGTACATGGGTGGCCGAAAGAACGGCAATGCTTGCAGGAGTAGCACCTCCGGCAATTTGGGCACTCAAGGCTTCACGCAAACCCTCAAGTTCATCGACGGCTTTTGGATAAGCCTGAAATGCGACGCTGGCTTGCTTATGCTGGGCCTGCAAGTGCTTGTTCAGCCCTAACTTGGCTTCGAGCCTGTCGGGGTTGTTATGAACAATCAACCGGTAAGCAGCATCTAAAATCTGCTGGCCGGATCGGTAGTTTTGAGTCAGGACCAAGGGCTTCTTTGGCTTATAATGATCAGTAAAATCAAGAATGTTGCTAATTTGAGCACCCCGAAATCCATAAATTGCTTGATCATCATCCCCCACCGCAAAAATATTGCCGTCTTGAGGAATAAATGTTCGTAATAATTCATCCTGTAACCTGTTGGTATCCTGATACTCGTCAACCAAAACATAGTGGTACTGTTTGGTTAAACGCTCTGCAAGATTGGACTTTTGCTGTAATATTTGCAACGGAATGGCTAGTTGATCATTAAAATCATACGTTCCAGTTTCAGCTTTTAGGCTTTCATACAGGGAATAAAGCTGAGAAAGATCGTGTTGCTCGGTAATGTCTTGGGGATGAAGTCCGGCTTTGTCTGGTTTGAGCGATGCTGCATACGCGGCATAGGCTTTAGCCGATACCCCGGCATTCTGAAGCCGCCCAAGGTACTCCACCACGCCCTCCAGAAACTCAAACATACTAGCATGAGGGCCGTAATATGACAGGCTAACCCGATCCAAATGCTGTTGCAACAACAGCGCCTTTTGGGTGTCATTAATCAGCCCGCCGTGAGTCGAGCGCCCAATATGGCTGGCATAGGCGCCTAGTAATTCAGCCCCAAAGGCATTAAAGGTTACTACCGGCACCTGATATGACTCCCAGCCAATCAGGTCATAAAGTCGATCAGCCATCTCGCGAGCAGCTTTTTCGGTAAAAGTAAGCGCCAAAACTTGATTTGGCCTGGCGGCTTTGGTTTCAATGAGATGCGCAATACGATGAGTAATAACCCGAGTTTTCCCGGTGCCAGCCCCGGCCACCACCAGAATCGGCCCGGCGCCATAGGTAACAGCTTGGAGTTGCTCGGGGTTCAGTTCGCTCAGGTCCATACAGCCCAGTATATCAGGCGGTCTCGGTGTCGCGCTCCATGCGCTTGACTGGCGTAATACCTAATACCTTCGAGTAGGCTTCCATAAAAACGATGTACTGTTTAATAACATATAGCCGGCGGCAAGCCTCGGTTTTGTCTAAATCAATAATCCGCTCGCTTTCATAGAGGTCATGAAATAACTTCGCCGCCTGCATCCCAAAAAAGGTTAAATGATGAACTTCGTAGCTATGAGCGATGTCGGCGACTAGACGCGGGAATTTGCTCATATGACGCACCAGTGCCACTTCATATTCCGAAAGCCGCTCAACGGTGCTTATGGGTGTTAAACCGCGCTCGGAAGCTTGATCCAGGATGGAGTTAGCCCGGGCGTAGGAATACATAACGTAAAAAAGCGGATTTTTTTGGGATTGCTCCTTCGCAAGGCTCAGATCAAAGTCCATGCCGGTATCAGCCGAACGCATCAAGGTCATAAACCGTGCTACATCGGTGCCAACCTCATCGATCAACTCTTCGATGGTGACGAACTGACCTAAGCGCTTACTGATTTTTACCTCTTTACCAGCTTTCAACAGACGAAACCATTGAGCCACCACCACCTCAAGCTGTCTGTTTGGATGCAAGATTGCGACGGCGGCTTTAACCGAGGGAAACTGGTCGACATGATCAGCGCCTAAGATCTTAATCGCTGAGTCAAACGAGCGGCGGCCGAATAAATCATCATGAAAGGCAATATCCGGTGCTAAATAGGTTGGATCACCGGTACTTTTAATGAGTACGCGAGCTTCCCGAGACAAGCCGAGCTTCGCTGTATCAAGCCATAAAGCCCCTTCGTGATCATACACCAAGTTCTGCTTACGCAGCTGACCGATCGTTTCCTCCAGCTGACCGCCCTCAACCAGATCGCGCTCATTAAACCAACTATCAAAATGAATGCCCATCTTATCGATCGCCGGGCGAATCCAGCGCTCGAGTATTGCCTGGGTAATCAGTTCCTTTAGCTCATCATCGGATTTTGCAGCCAATTCAGCCTTAAAATCGCTGGCAAGCTCATGAATGTATTCACCCTTATACTGCACAGCTTCAGCTCTGATCAACCCTGCAGCCACCTTAACCGACTCAAGTAGCTTAGCAATTTGGGTTCCGGCATTGTTGAAATAATATTCACGGGTTACAGCGTAGCCGCTGTGAGCTAAAACATTTGCCAAGGTGTCGCCAATATAGCCGCCACGAGCATTTCCAATGGTTGTTGGTCCAGTTGGATTAGCTGAGATGAACTCAACCTCAACTCTTCTCCCCTTTCCTAGCTGGCTGCTGCCAAATTCCGACGTAATAGACAGCAGTTGGCCGACCCAAAAGTGATTATCCATGCGCATATTAATAAACCCGTTAACCGCTTCAGCCTCAGCGATCGTATTGCCCGTATCGGCAGCAATCGCAGCTGCCAGTTCCGTCGCGACTTCCCCAGGGGGCTGATTCAACCTTTTAGCCAATAGAAAGGCTGCATTCGTTGAAAAGTCTCCAAATTTTGGCTCTGGATAGGTAATAACGAGACTTATATCATCTATGCTATATTTGCTGTTTATGGCGCTACGAACAGCATTTTGGACATCGTCGATCATCATGTGCCTAGTATAGCAGGCACTTCTGACCTGTATAATGGCTGTATGAAGCTATTAGCCAAAAACCGGCGGGCCACCTATGACTACCAGATTGAAGACAAGCTGGTGGCGGGGTTAGTGCTGTCTGGTGCAGAGGTTA
>DASVGB010000123.1:0-3357 GCA_036379755.1 Candidatus Saccharimonadia bacterium
GGCGGCGGCGGTGGTGGTGGAGGCGGCGGAGGCGGAGGGCTCGTTGGAGAGCTGTCGGTTATCACCAGATTGCCACAGTTGCACATAATCGCAAAGTATTTATTGTCACCGTGGCGCCGGCCTTCGAGTGCACGGTAGACAACATTATCCCCCCAACGCCAAAGCGGACGCTCGTAATAGGTATGGCCATCTAACCCGTGAACCGTTTGCTCTCCTTGGCTGGCGCTAAATTGAGGGTTACGGCCTAATGACTTAAATGCATGGTTATTGGAGTTTAAACTGCCAAGGGTGGTATTTTCCAAATCAACTTTATATACGCCATAGCGGTTGAGCAGTGCGCGAAACGATGCATTTTTATCGTATAGTGCGAGCGTTGTTTGCTTCGGGTGCTGGTCGCAACCGATACCACCGTAAACGATATCGTTAGATGATGAGGCCGTGGCCGGATCGGGCGGAGCAATAATGGTAGCTACTTGAAGAAAAACCAACGCACCAGCCATCACCATGGAAATTTGACGGGTAAGATGTTCACCCTTGAGCCGACGCCAGTAAAACGTTAGCTGGCCGGTAGAAGCCGGACTAAAGCTTAGATTAGATACGATACTCCGAAACATAAAGCGGATATAAACTCCTCGTCCTTCTATTTAAGCATTACCGCTATACCTACCGCAAGCTTAATCTTATGGATGTATGGTTGCCTGATGGTAGCTGAAGCACTATAATGGTGGTAATAGTTGGGTGAGAAAATCACCTTTTTTAGTTGAGGTTTACGTTTAAAATTTATGGCAGTTGAGCAGAAAAAATATGGTGCTGACCAGATACAGGTGCTTGAAGGACTTGATCCGGTACGTAAACGTCCCGGTATGTATATCGGTGGGACCGGCATTGAAGGCCTTCATCACCTCATTTGGGAAGTAATTAATAACTCCATCGATGAAGCCATGGCTGGTTACGGCAATACTATTGAGGTGACCATGCTGGCTGATGGCGGCGTTAAGGTGAATGACTACGGACGGGGCATACCGGTCGAAAAGCATAAGGCTACCGGGAAGAGCAGTTTGGAGACCGTTCTAACCGTATTGCACGCTGGCGGCAAGTTCGGCGGGGACGGATCCGGCTATAAAGTTTCCGGGGGTTTGCACGGCGTCGGTATTAGCGTGGTAAACGCGCTCTCAACCAAGGTAGTTGTTGATGTCTTTCGAGATGGCAAGCACTATTCTCAAGAATATAGTATTGGAAAGCCGGTTGGTGTGCTTAAAGTCATAGGTCCAAGCGAGCGCAACGGTACAACCATCAGTTTTTGGCCGGACGGTTCCATTTTTGAGTCAATTGAGTTTAATTATCAAACCGTTCTCGATTATCTGCGCCATCAAGCCTATCTTACGAAAGGCATACACGTAAAAGCTGCTAATGAAGCTACTGGTGAGAGCTACGGCTATTATTTTGAAGGCGGTATCAGGAGCTATGTTGAGCATTTGAACCGTGATAAAAGTATCCTTAACCAGCCGCCCTTCTATATAGAGCGCAAAGTCGGCGACATTGTGGTTGAGTTGGCGCTGCAATACACCGAAAGCTTTAGCGAGAACGTGCGTACCTTTGCAAACAACATTCACAATCCGGAAGGGGGCACTCATTTAACCGGTTTCCGTTCCGCCCTGACTCGGGTTGTAAATGACTACTCGCGTAAAAATGGCCTGCTTAAGGAAAAGGAAGACAGCCTTACCGGCGAGGATGTCCGTGAAGGTATGACCGCCGTTATCTCGGTGAAGTTGCCGGATCCACAGTTTGAAGGTCAAACCAAGGCTAAACTGGGGAGCCCGGAGGTTCGCGGGGTGGTTGAACAGGTGGTCAATGAATGGTTTAGCTATTATCTCGAAGAAAACCCGCAAGAAGCCCGCAAGATCGTCGGTAAGGCGACACTAAGTGCCCGAGCCCGTCTGGCTGCCCGAGCTGCCCGTGATACGGTTATTCGAAAGGGTGCTCTCGATGGCTTTACACTCGCCAGTAAGCTGGCTGATTGCCGCACTAAGGATGTGAATCGCAGCGAACTCTATATTGTAGAGGGCGACAGTGCCGGCGGGTCGGCAAAGGCCGGTCGTGACAGTGAGTTTCAGGCGATTTTACCGCTCCGGGGGAAAATTCTAAATGTTGAACGTGCCCGTCTCGATAGAATGCTCGGTAATAATGAAATTAAAAACTTGATCGTAGCCATGGGAACCGGTATTGGCGATCAGTTTGAGATTGCCAAGCTGCGTTATGGCCACGTTATTATCATGACCGATGCCGATGTCGATGGCGCACACATTCGTACATTGCTGTTAACCTTCTTCTATCGGCACGTTCCAGAGATCATTTCCGGGGGTCATCTTTATATTGCTCGGCCGCCGTTATATCTTGTCCAGGCTGGCCGCAAGAAGACCTATGCCTACACCGAGGAAGAGCGAGATGCTATTATTGACCGGCTTATTGAAGAAAAAGCAGCGCATAAAAAGGCAAAAAAGGATGAAGCTGATGCTGCCGAGGCGGCTGCAGCAGAGCAGGGCGGGGAGTTTGAGCAAATCAATGACTCAGCCTCGGCTCCTGATCCAGACGATGAAGAGCTAGCCCTCAGCGACGAAGAGCGCAACCGGCTTAAAATGGCTGGAGCTAGCATCCAACGGTACAAGGGTCTAGGCGAGATGAATGCCGATCAGCTCTGGGATACCACCATGAACCCCGAAAACCGGATCATGCTCCAAGTGAGTATTGATGACGCCGAAAAAGCCGATGCTATTTTCAACAAGCTAATGGGTGAAGAGGTACTTCTGCGGAAGAACTTCATTCAAACCCATGCTACCGTGGTTTCTGATGATGATTTGGATTTCTAAGCCGATGGTAAAGCGTTACATATGAACCCCGAAGATATAAAACCTGAGGATATATATCCCGAAGACGTAAACCCCGAAGAGCTGCCGGAATCGGGCGAAGACCTGCTGCCTTTAATTGCTGAAAAGGTGCGCCATGTTGGTGCCGGTGAGATACAGAACCAAAGCCTCGAATTTGAAATGGAGGACAGTTATCTCAAATATGCTATGTCCGTTATTGTTTCTCGTGCACTTCCTGATGTTCGCGACGGGCTCAAACCTGTACACCGCCGAATTTTATACGTAATGAACAACATGGGACTTCGCTACAATGCCAAATATCGTAAAAGCGCTGCTGTAATCGGAGATGTTATGGGGGGGTATCATCCCCATGGCGATTCGGCGATTTATGACGCTATGGTTCGTATGGCGCAAGAATTCTCGATGCGTTATCCCTTAGTCGATGGCCAGGGTAATTTTGGCTCCATTGACGGTGACCCCCCCGCGGCTATGC
>DASVGB010000124.1:0-3589 GCA_036379755.1 Candidatus Saccharimonadia bacterium
TCTATGGCGTTGCATTTACCGAAAAAGACGAGTTGAACAACTATCTGCGTCAACAGGCGGAGGCTGAAAAGCGTGACCACCGAAAAGTAGGACCGGAGCTAGGGCTTTTCATTATGTCGGAATTAGTCGGCGCGGGGTTACCGTTGCTGCTTCCTAAAGGTGAAACTCTCAAACATACCTTGCGCGAATACATGCGAGAAAAGGAAGAAGCCCTCGGCTATCAGTATGTGTCTACTCCTGTTATGGCCCATGAAGAGTTGTATAAACGGAGCGGCCATGCCGGCTTTTATGACGACAGCATGTATAAGCTGACCGATGATGAGGATAAGGTTTTCTACCTTAAACCCATGAACTGTCCGCACCACCATATGATTTACGAGCGGATGGCGCAAAGCTATCGTGACCTGCCGTTGAAACTGGCCGAAGGCGATGGCATCTACCGTAAAGAGCTGTCGGGTACGCTTTCCGGCCTCATTAGGGTCCGCGGTCCAATCAGCCAGAATGACTCCCATATTTATATTGAACCGCAAGACTTGAAGACTGAGTTTATTAAGGTTTTGGAGCTATTCAAGGCAGTCTATGAGGAAGTGAATCTTACCGGCTACTGGTACCGACTGTCGTTACCGGATTTCGACGATCCGAAGGCTAAATTTGCCGGAGACAAACAGGTATGGGAAGATGCCAGCCAGGCAATCCGGGACGCCCTGGAGGAGTTCGGCGCCGAGTATGTTGAAGCTGAAGGGGAGGCCGCTTTTTATGGTCCGAAGCTGGATGTGCAAATCCGCAATGTGACCGGGCATGAAGATACTATTGCCACCAGCCAGGTTGATGTGTTGGTGCCGCATCGCATGGGGCTGACCTATATCGATCAACACGGGAAAGCGGTTGAGCCGATTATTATTCATCGCGCTATCCTGGGTTCATATGAGCGCTTTATGGCGTTCTTGATTGAACATACGGCCGGAAATTTCCCCGTCTGGTTAGCGCCCGAACAGGTAAGGTTGGCTACAGTGAGCGATGCGCCGGCGATTCAGGAGCGGGCAAGGGAAATGCGCGACCAGCTGAAAGCTGCAGGAGTTAAAGTGGAGCTTGATAGCACTGATGAGTCGGTTGGGAAGAAAATCCGGATCGCTACCATGCAGAAAGTACCCTACATGATTGTTGTGGGGGAAAAAGAGGTTGAGAGCGCAAACGTTAGCCCACGCGTCCGCAAGGATCTCGGCGAAGGTGAGCCCAAGCTGGATTTCAATGAGTTCGTTAAGCAGGTACAAGATGAAATCAAACAGCGCGCCATCCAATCAACCCTTACCTGACCGCCTGCCAAGCGAATTCGCCAAGGCCGTTTATGATCTTGTGGCTCAGATTCCCCAAGGCCGGGTAATGACCTACGGTCAAGTCGCGGCCCTCTGTGGCTCGCCGCGCTCTGCCCGGATCGTCGGCCAAGTGGCACATTGGGGTCCGCTAGACTTGCCTTGGCAGCGCGTGGTGAATAAACAAGGCGGACTGGCTGGCGGCTATACTTCGGGAGGCCGCGAGGCTCATAAGCGCGACCTGGAAGCTGATGGTGTAACGGTGAATGAGAAGTACCAGGTTGATATTAAAGCGCTCATATGGTGGCCGCCGCAGTGACCCCCAGAACCTTGATCGCAATTGTTGGGCCAACCGCTAGCGGTAAAACTGAGCTGGCCCTCCAGATTGCCAAGATGCATAATGGCGAGATTATCTGCGCAGACTCCCGTACCGTCTATCGCGGCATGGATCTGGGCACCGCCAAGCCAACGAAAGCTGAGCGCGCGTCAGTTCCTCACCATCTGCTTGATGCTGTGGATCCGGGCCAAGTATTTTCGGTGGCCGATTTTCAGCGGCTTGCGGCTCGCGCCATAAAGGGTATTCAAAAGCGGCGAAGGCTTCCGGTGGTGGTTGGCGGTTCTGGTCTTTATATTGACTCGCTGCTGTATGGGTTTGCATTGCGGCCGCTCGGAACCGAACAGCGGGAGGACCTATCTAAGCGCTCCGATGATGAACTTCGCTGGATGCTTGATGATAAAGGGCTGGTGCTCAATCCAAGCGACCGTCTAAACCGCCGCCGGCTGGAGCGGGCGATAGGGTCTGGCCTTACCGTGCAGCAGCCCAGAATTTTACCTCAAAACTACCATATGATTGGCTTAAATCCGGGCATTAAGCTTCTGGAGCAGCGCATCGCAGAGCGGACTAGGCAGTGGTTTGAAAAAAATATTCTCGAAGAAACTGATGCGTTAGTCACAACATTTGGCCTTGTTGAGCCGCTTAATACGCCGCCCTATCGTGAAATTATTGAAAATGCCGTTAAAGATGATGATCCAGCTGCTGTTCAAGACCTAATCAACCTCCATTTACGTCAATTGGCCAAGCGCCAACTAACCTGGTTTAAGCGCAATCTCGATATTCAGTGGAGCGCTTCACCAGAAGAAGCCATCGAAATTATCAAGAAACTGTTTTAATTCATTTATTTGTAGCTACTCAGTTTTGAGTACGTAAATACTCAAAAAGTACTCAAATCGGTGTACAAAATGAGTACTTAAGTACTCAGATGTGTGTGCCGCCAGAAAAATGAATTAGTACCTCAGATTGTTGCTTGTATAATGCCCCTATGTCTTCGATAGAAAGCGGAATACTAATCGGATTGGCTACGGCTGGAGGTTTTGGAACCGCCGATTTTCTCGCGGCTAAGGCTTCGCGTCAGTTTGGAGCGGTGTATACAGCATTTTGGGCTCAAGCAATTAAGGTCGGGCTGGTTGCTACATGCTTTATAGCGCTCGGGTGGCAGCTGCACATAACCGAAGTGGCTCTGCTGTGGGCTTTTTTGAGCGGGGGAATTACGGCAATAGGCCTAATTGCTGGGTTCCATGCCCTTAAATTGGGTCCGGTGGGCTTGGCAAGTCCGTTTATAAGTGGCTATGCCCTGATTGCCGCCCTTTTGTCCCTAAGCTTTCTGCATGAATCCCTAAGGCCTATGCAGTTAATTGCGGTCGTACTGTTAGTTGCAGGCGCTATGATGGCTTCAATGAACATTCAAACCCATCGGCCACATAAGGGATTTTGGATGAAGCCCGCAGTCTTATTTGCCCTTACGGCTGCACTAGGCATTGGTACTGGATTATTCTTTCTGGCACTTTTAGTTCGAGAGGTTGGTTGGCAGAGTTCGACATTCCTCCAGTCCTGCATGATGCTGGCAGTGATGGGGCTGGGGATGGTTCTATCGAAGCAACCATTATTCTCGCAAAAGCGGCAGCCCTTAAGCTGGGCACTTATCGGGGCAGCCAGCTTTTCGTTCATAGCCACGATTCTGATTAACTTTGGTTTTTCCTCATCCTTGGTGGCAATTGTTGCTCCGGTTGCGTCAATTTCGCCCCTAGTCACCGTTGGACTAGCCCTATACTTTTTCAGAGAACGCCTATCGGCCTATCAACTAGTGGGTGCGATGGTGATAATCGCCGCCTTAACGCTGTTGGCGGTAAGGTAGAAAGGTTCTTATGTCTGCACCAGAACTGGGAATAATTACAGGCTTAGTTGCTGCTGTCGGCTTCGGAGGCGGTGACTTTTTTAGCGC
>DASVGB010000125.1:0-2083 GCA_036379755.1 Candidatus Saccharimonadia bacterium
GGCTGTTAAGCAGGCTAAGGACACATTGCTTTACGCCGTTATCGGTATTGTCGTTGCGATTTTAGCCTACGCGATTGTTAACTTTGTGGCAGGAGCCTTGAAGTCTAATTCCTCCACTCCTCCTCCGGCTGCCAGTCCACCTGGTCTTACCGGCACCGCATCCCCAGGTCCCGCTCCGGCCCTTACCGGCACATCCGGCCCTTAAATTAGCCATCAGTTGCAATCTGTGATAGTATTGCAGCAAAATAAGCGTAACAACTTAAAAGGAATTTACCAGTGAACAAACTACTT
Source organism: Candidatus Saccharimonadia bacterium (assembly GCA_036379755.1). Lineage (GTDB taxonomy): Bacteria > Patescibacteriota > Saccharimonadia > UBA4664 > SCTI01 > JASLFZ01. Next base: position 292 of record DASVGB010000125.1, read on the forward strand.
ATAAACGATAAGGTGCTCAAGGCCAGCATTTTTGCCGCTGGTTTAGTACCAATGTCTGCTCATGCGATTACCGCAGAAACATGCAGCGATCCGAATTCTGCGGCAAATCCGATTAGCTCTGGCGCTCAGTGTTCCCAGGCCAAAGGCACCAGCGGCGACCTGTTCGGTGCAACCGGAATTTTTCATACCATTGCTAACATCTTAATCTTCATTGTCGGTGCTATCGCCGTTATCATGTTGATTATCGGCGGCTTGCGCTATGTAATTTCTCAGGGTAATAAAGAGCATGTATCGTCAGCCAAAGACACCATTCTTTACTCGGTAATTGGTATCATTGTGGCGATTCTGGCATTTGCCATCGTCAACTTCGTTACCGGATCCTTGACCCCCACTGCTCCATAGGCGTTTCAATAGCTAACAAAAAAGACCCGAATTCGGGTCTTTTTTGATGACTGGCCTCCGGACTATCCGGCGATAACTTTGATTTTCTTGATCTTGTCTTGAATTACCTTTGGAATGCTGATGCTCAACACGCCGTTTTTCAAGCTGGCCTCTGCCTTATCGGCATTCACGCTTACCGGCATAATGATTGAGCGGCTAAAAGCGCCCCAGTAACATTCCTGTACATAGTAGTTTTCGCGCTCAACAACCGAATCATCTACACGTTCTCCGCGAATCGTTACCACGTCTTCGGCAATCGCAACTTCTAGCTGCTTAGGGTCAACTCCGGCAATCGGTGCCTTAATGACCACATTTTCCTTGGTCTGAAATACATCGACTGCAAGCTGTCCTTCAACTTCTTGTTCTTCCTCGAGCCAGTTCTGATCAGTTTCTTCGTCGTTTAGAAACTCATTCTCTAATACGGTCTCATCATTGGTTGGGTTCTTTCGTGCCACGCTATGTCTCCTTAAAAGCTCCTACCTCAGTAAGGCAAATGTTGCTCACTTGCATCGGCCTTTTGCCTGATTATTCCACACCTGAAGCCCAAAAGCAATACAGGTATGGGTTGTTAGCGGATAGCTTAAGATTTTGAAAATAAGTATCTCTTATAGTAGCAGGATGAAAGGAGTCCATGCTACAGCAACTTGCCAGGTTTTTAGCTCCACCATGCTGCTTAAGCTGTGATGTTGAAGGCAGTTTAGTGTGCCCAAGCTGTTGGGAGAAGGTGTTTCAACCGGCTGAGATTGGCTGCAACGGATTAGCAAATGTAATCGCCGCCGGTCCGTACGCGTCGGTGATGCGTGAGCTTGTTGCGCGCCTGAAGTATAAGCATCAGCGCGAGGCCGCAGCAGTCTTTGCGCGCGCCCTTCTCCCCCGTCTTGAGCCTAAGCGGTTTGAATACAATAGTGTTACAGCTGTTCCGGTGGTTACGGCCCGTTTGCGCCAACGCGGGTACAATCAGGCCGAGCTCATTGCTAAAGAGCTTGCACGCAGCCTAGCACTCCCCTACCGCCGGCTTTTGGTGCGCCGTCGTGTCACTCAACAAGTCGGTAAGTCGCGCGCCGAGCGTCTAGAGCATGTGGGCGGTGCGTTTGTAGCCAAGCCCAATGTAGGCGGTTTGAGGGTGCTGCTAATTGATGATGTTTTAACAACAGGTGCCACGTTGGCTGAGTGCGCCGGTGTTCTCCATAGAGCGGGGGCGAACGAAATTACCGGCGCCGTGGCAGCCTGGGATTAAAAAATAAGTGCTGGCGGAGAGGGAGAGATTCGAACTCTCGCGGGGACTTACGTCCCCCTACAGGTTTAGCAAACCCGCCCCTTCAGCCACTTGGGTACCTCTCCATAGGCGGTT
>DASVGB010000126.1:0-12255 GCA_036379755.1 Candidatus Saccharimonadia bacterium
CTTAGTTGATTATTCCCCCACTGCTTCTAGCAGCATGCCTGTCCCGCCAATCCCTCACTAATCTGCGGCTTCGAGCGCGGCGGCTTTTCTTCCGGTCGTAGACATTCTGTTCGGCTTCTGATTGAAGCTGTTGCGCTAAACGAGGAGTGATGATATCTGCTATAGAGCTCATGATATCATCTGGCGTTCCCGTTTCCTGTATCGATCCAAGCTGGCCAACTATTTCTTCAATTTCTGCCTGCATCAGGTTGGCCAATGTTCTTGAGTCGGTTTCTGTCTGTTGCTCATCGCGGCTAAAAGCAGCCCGTGCAGACAATTGAGCTGCCGTACGCTTGCCGCGCTCTTTTTCGGGGTTCGTATAGAGTTCATGCGCTTGCAAGGCGGGCAGATCTCGGGCTTGCCGTAAGTTAGTTGGCACGAGCCGGCCGCCTGGACGGCGTTCGGATCCGGTCGGCTCAGGATCGGTCGTATGGAGCTCGCGCGCATTTCCGCGCATTGCGCCCGATATCGCTTGTTGGATTCGCCTATCATTACCAAAGCCTTCAACAAAATGAGTGGTTTTTCGATTGCGAAGCCCTAGGGCACGTGCGCCATGTAGCGAACGCTTGAGCTGGCTATCAACAAGCCGGAAAAGCGCAACTCTTACCTGGGCTCTTAATATTTTTTGCTCATCGTTTAGGTGATCTCGATCTTGGTCGCCCTGGTCCTCTAGGAAGCGGTTAGCGAATTCAATGTCCACCGATTCAAGATCTCTCATGAGCTCTGCTTTAAAGGCAGTTTCATATTTGTCCCGCGCTTGCTTCATGTCTTCGTTCGAGGTTTTCATCATCAAACTAGAGCTATCGTACGCAGCGAGTGCTGCTAGCCGCAAGCTTGCTTCTTGCAAACCCGACTGATTTTCTTCCACAAAAGCTTCTCGTCTCGCAGGATCGATATCGTCAGCGCTACGTTTCAAATCTTCTTTGCTATGACCAAGCCCGGCTTTGTTGGCCTTCACAAATGAATCAAGCGCCCCTTTTTGCGCCGTTGCACTCATCCGAGTACTGGGGTCAAAACCTTCCGGTCTGACGTAGGGCGTTGTGGTTGGTTCTGCATACTCTTCATCAGCCTGCCGGCGCTTGCGCCGAAAAGGGTTGAGTCCACGTAAGCCGCCTTTAATGGGGAGCCGTGATCTATGAGCCAGGGCGGCGTGGTCTGGAGATGCGTCATCGGGAAGCGGCGCGGCGTCTGGCGGAGATGGAGGCGCCGGCGCCATGTCTGGCGGTGGAGCAACGGCCGCATCCGGCGCAGCTGGCACCGGTTCAGGATGCGTCCATGCCCGACGTTCGGGAGTAGCGTCCCAGCCTTCGGCCTTAGCAAGCACCATCCCCCTTTGAACCGCTGTAAGAATAACCGCCTTTGCATGCGCCCTGTCAATCGCATCCTGATCGCCATCCCCGCCATTGCCAAGTAAGTGGCCATCAACCTCGCGGCGATATTCAGCGTGAGCTCTATCAACCCCATCGAGGGTTATAGTTGGATTTTCCAGAATTTTTTCGGTAACTTCATCTAGGGTAATGGTTTTTTCCTGCAGGCCGCGGCCGATCACATCAAGCACATCCTCTCCCCCCCGCGGATTGCCAAAAACCCCGGCCATTGCATCATAGAATTCGGCTCGCTGTTGCTCGACTGGCACGCGGCGTTCACTTTCTTCCTGCATTCGTTGGACCGCAGCATCGAAGCCGCCTAGGGCATCAACATCCATCGCCGTACCGCCTACGGCAGGACCTGGCTCACCGGACCCTTCCTCGCTCAGGGGATGAGTATAGCGATCTACAGAGGGATCATCAGGACCAGGTTGGTCTTCTTCAGCCATAATGCTTATCCTTATCTATGGATATTGTAGCAGTTGAACACCTTTAAGCAACCGGCAAATATGATCGGTTTTGAAAGCACCCGCCGTCAGGCTTACCAGATTGACTTATCATTAAAACCCATTACACTTATGCTTAAGATAAGGAACATTACGATGCCCAACGATATAGTGACATTTGTTGCCTGGATTATTGATCAAAGGCCGGAAGCCGGCAAGATTCCGGAAGCTGAAAAAGCAATTATGCGTAAAGATCTTGAGTCACAGCTGGATCAAATGGTAAATACGGCATTGCTGGCTGAAATGTCTCCGGAGCAGCTTGATGAATTCAGCGATCTGCTGGACGAAGATTCAGAAGAGAACGTTCAATATTTTATTGAGCAAGCCGTCCCCCACAGCAAAGAAATTGTGACTGGCGTACTCGCTGATTTTGCCAAAATGTACTTAGGAGAGAGTCATGCCCGAACATCAGACACCCCATCCTCAGAATCCTGAGCCTCCAGATACTGGGGTTGAGCCGCAAAACGAAGACGGCCCTGAAGCCGAATTTTCGTTTAGTACCGCACGCATAGATCAGCGGGATATTCGCAATCAGGCATATGAACACGCCGATGAAGCACTGCAGCGCGAACAAGCGGAAATGTTGGAAGGCAAAGGCATGAAGAAACTTGCCGGCCGGATACATAATGTCTGGCGCCAAACGATTACCCGCACCGCCCGCCGCCAGAATCTTATGAGAGACGCCGAAGCGGAGCTGATCAATGCTCAAAGCATTCACGCTCGTGAACTCGGCGATCCTGAAGCCGCACGAGAGACCCAGCAACATGATATGGAGGCATTAATTGCTCGGACCACCGAGGGCTATCTACGTTCAGGAGAAGGCGAAGAGGTTACGGAAAGTTCAAACCCCGCGGTTGAGGCTAAGGTGAAGGAGTTTATTCGGATATATGCTGACGATGATGCCGCTTTCGACCAGCTTGAGCCGGCACTTGAAGGCGTGCGCCAGGCAATGCAGGAGACGCATACCGACACGATTGCCGGATTCAGCGTGGAGCAGCTGGTTGAGCTGGCGGCCAATGTTAAGGAAAAGGTAACAACCGAACGTACATTAGATGATATGCTTGGCCAAATTCAGTTTTACGAAGCTCAAGTGCGCGCCGGCGTGCGTACCGAACTGCAACGCACCAAGGTTGAAAAAATCCTCGATTGGGCAGACCAGCACCCCCGCCTTGTTATCTCGGCAAAGACAGCCGCTCTCGCGGTTACAGCAGCAGCGGTATTGTCGAAAGGCTTCACCAGTGCCGCCGGAAAAATTGCCGGTACCGTGGTACCGGGTACCGTTGGTGCCACAATGGCCAGTATTCACGAAGCCAAGGCGCTGAAGGGTGAAAAGCGGCACTTGGAGCGAGCCAGTGCTAAAGGTAAACCGGTTGCTAGTGAAGGCCAGGAGCGCCGACAGGAATTAGCAGGCAGCCTCTATGAAAAGGTCAGCGCCAGCAGCTTGGTTGATCGAATGTCCAGACTCACCGAAGGAGCACCGGAAGACCTTGACGCCGCACAAACCCGCACCTTACTGAACATTGTGGCTGAAATTACTATGCGTGAGCGTCTTAGCCTTGAAAAAGGGACCGATTTGATTAGTTTCAGCAGCGCACGTGACGTTGAAACCGAACGCTTTGATTTAGCCCGGCTGCGAGCTAAGGCTGCCCATTATGCCGGTGAGCGTATGCCGCTGCTAACCCAAGCCGAACGAGCCGCAACCGGGATTGGCACTCACCGCAATGTTGGCGAGTTTGTCGAAGCATGGATTGATCAAAGCATTTCCTCCGACCAGATTACCGATGGCATCGAAGCCAAGGATAAAATATACCGTAAAATCCGCAATGGCCGCGTAAGTAAGGCAATGGTTAAAGGTGCCTTAACCGGGGTTACGTTGGGCCTTATTGCGCAGGAAACGGCTGGCACTGCACGATCCGACTATCAAGGTATAACCGATGGTGCGCTGGCAGCCTCCCCCGCTATGGCTGAAAATCAAACCTTTTTACGGAATCTTCTGGATGGCAGCGGCGTATGGGATGGACCGGATGTTCATTCTTCAAGTACCGGCATAACCGGCGAGGGGGAACAAGCATCCGATCAAACCGGAGCCGCTCCCCCGCCTGCAGCTGTTAAACCTCAAGAATTTGATCACTCCCGGCCTTGGTTTCAAGACCATGCCTATGACGGCAACGACCATTTTGAGCGCATTCACGAAGGTGAAGGCATTGGCATCTCCAACGGCTTCCGTCTCGTTCACGAAATCCAGGGCCAGGACAGTAATGCCGGATATCTCAGCTTAAAAGATTCCTACGGTAATTCATTTGTTGAAGGACTCGCGCAGGGACCGCAGGGCTTAACGCCTGACTCCATCGACAAACTACACTCATACGGCATTGAAACTCATTTCAATCCTGCCGGCGACGGCGGTCGCGGCCGTTTAGATATTATTGTTCCGCCGGAAATGAATGTGAACGCCCCGGAGACAGTACCGGAAGCGCCTGAAAGTAAAGCATCAAGTGAACCGCATCAACCGTCCGGGTTTGATTCAAATCCGCGAGCCAAAGATTACATACCGCCGGCAATAGCATCACCAACACCCACCGGGCGACGCGAGCTGGAACGCAGGCCAACCACCGCTAGCACAACAGCAAGTGTAGCCACCGACGCACCGGCACCTGAAGCGTCTACACCGAGCCCTGAAACCGGCGCAACGAGTGATAGGTGGTGGGAAGGCTTAAATCTGAACGTACCGGAACGGCCTCCAGCTGGAGCTGAAGTAGAGCCTGACACCGAAGTTGAGCCTGAACCTGCGCCTGAAGCTGAAGCTCTAGTTGAACCGGAGCCGGAACCCGCTGTTGAGCCGGAAGAACCGCCGGTCGTAGAACCTGATCCTGATGTCGAACCAGAACCCGAGCCTGAGCCGGCTGTACCTGAAAGGGAGCCGCAATCTGACTACGCCGAGCAGCGACGTCAAATCACTTCGGCAAGCGGAAGAGGCTTACATGATTTGCTTCAGCTAGCTGAACGTTTTAATGCTGATGGACTTGTAAGCTATTCATCAAGTTCCACCGAGCCAACATCAGTAGAGCCTGCGGCCGATAAAAACTGGACCGATACATACATAGATTTTGTCGAGCACCTTGCAAGCTCAATTCAAAGAGTTGAAAAAGCTGAGTTCAATACAAAGGCTGACAATTATGCAACTCAGCTTGCCGAAGCGACCACCCATGCAGAATTACGTGCAATAGTTGATGATATGGTGGACAGCGATATTGCAAGAATCGAAAATGCTGACGAAGGTGAAAATTACAACGTCGAAATCATTAATGATAAAATGAGCGGCGGCAAAAGGGAGCAGTTAGAAACTATAATTAGGCGGACTCAAGAGGCAATTGCCGGAGCCAGCTAAATCCTACAACCCCTTTATCAGCCGGGTGATGTCTTCGGCATAGGCGCCGCTGGAATCAGGCTTGAAATTGAGCTTGGGGGTGAACTTGGTGGTAAGTCCCCGCGCAACTGCCGCCTGAAGGCGATTTTGAGCGGTTTCAACGCTTTTAAAGAGATTAGTTGCCTCTTCGTCGCTCTTTGAGAATACACCGACCCAGACGGTCGCTTGGCGCAAATCAGGCGAAACCTCGACATTAGTAACCGTTAAATAGGCAGACTCAGGCAAGTGCGTAAGTTCCGTGGCTATAATTTGCTTGATTAAGCTGGAAACTTTTTCGGTTCTTTGAGACATGATTTACCCCCTAGAGGCTGCGCTGGCGTTCTTCGGTGGTAAAGAACTCTAGGCGGTCATTAACCTCTATGGCTGTAGTGGTGTTGATATTCAAGCCGCACTGTTCGCCTTCAACCGCCTCGGAGACCTTGTTTTGCTCTTTTTGGACCCCAGTTAGGGTGCCGGCTCCAACAACCTCTTTGCCGCGCTTAATCCGCACCTGACTGGGCGCGCTTGCCTTACCGCTCAGCACCTCGCCGCCACAAATAACCAAGGTTTTGGTTGTCCTAAAGACACCCAAAACCTTAAGCTCGCCGATGACCGTTTCAATGATTTCCGGTTTAAGCATCTGACTTAAACCACTGCGCATATCATCAAGCAGCTCATAAATTACCCTATAAAGGCGGATTTGAACCTTTTCATGCGTTGCCAGTTGTTTAACCTTGGTCGTAAGCGACACATTGAATCCGAGCAGCAAGGCTCCGGAAGTAGCCGCAAAGGCAACATCCGACTCGTTGATATCGCCAATCCCGCTGGAAACCACCTTCATCGCTACTTCATCATTACCAAGTGCATTTAGGCTATCTAACAGAGACTCAAGTGAACCCTGCACATCAGCCTTCACTACAACATTTAGCTCCTGAACTCGCCCGGCGGCGATCGCGCTCGACAGCTCATCAATGCCAATTTTCTTCACTTTGGTCATGCTTTTAATCGAGGCTTGGCGCTGATTAGCAACCGAGCGGTCGCGGGCTTGGCGTTCGTTTTCTACGGCATAGTAGGCATCACCGAAAGCCGGGGCAGACTTTAATCCGGTGATTACTGCCGGCATGCCGGGGTCAGCTCGCTTAATACGCTTGCCTCGCCAATCTTCCAAACTCCGGACTTTGGCATAGGTATCGCCTGCGACTACAAAATCACCTGGCTTTAGCACGCCGTTTTGAACCAGTACCGTAGCCACCGCTCCGCGGCCGGTTTCAAGATGGGTTTCAATAATAACGCCCTCGCTGGGACCGGCTGGCCGCGCCCGCAAATCCTCAACATCTGCCACCAAAAGCACCATATCAAGCAACTTTTCAATACCGTCACCGCTTTTAGCTGAGACGTCTACCATGACCGTGCTGCCGCCCCACTCTTCCGGCACCAGCTCCAACTGCTCGCTCAGCTCTTGGCGCACCCGGTTAGGATCAGAGCCGGTTTTATCGGTTTTATTAATAGCTATGACAATGTGATTTCCGGCTTCTTGGGCATAACGGACGGCTTCCTTAGTTTGCGGCTTCACCCCATCGTCAGCCGCCACGACAATAATGGCGACATCGGTTAGGCGGGCACCATGGGCGCGAATGGCCGAAAAAGCCTCATGCCCCGGCGTGTCCAAGAAAGTGATCCAACGATCATTACGCTTAACCTGATAAGCACCAATGTGTTGGGTAATGCCTCCGGCCTCAGCCTTGGCTACGTCGGTATCACGAATGGCATCAAGCAAGCTAGTCTTGCCGTGGTCAACATGACCCATAACAGCCACCACCGGCGGACGAACCGTGCCTTCACCTTGCGGCAGTTTCACTTTGGGTGTCGCGGCGGAAGTCGGCTCAGCTTTTTCGACTATTACCTCAAATCCTAAATCGGCTCCAATAATGGCCGCCGTATCGAAATCGATTTGCTCATTGATGGTCGCCATAACGCCGTTTTTCATTAATTCGGCAATTACGCTGGTAACCGGGATGCCCAGTTTTTCGGCAAAAGCACCCACACCAACAACTGGTGCTATTTCAACAGACTGGATTTCTGATACTGTTTCGGTCTCGGCCATTTTTACCTCTTTCGTTTGATTGGTGGTATGCGGCGCGCTAATTGGACGGCGCATTCCTCGCTGCAGCTGTAGATTCCGCGGCCGGCACGGCTTCGGCCTTTATCCGCCACAAGGCCGCTATCCTGCATAACCCAGCGTGTCAGTGCCGACTGGGGGCGTCGGGTCCGGCAAACCCGGCACATGCGCATCGGAACCAATGCGCCACTCCGCGGCACCGGCGTTCCCACTGCCCTATTCCTTAGCGGCTTTAACGGGCTTTTCCGCTACGGGTTTTTCTAAAGTGGTCTTTTTAGGTGCTTTTAAGCTTAGGCTCAGTTTGTGAGCATCGGGATCAATCGCAATAATCCGGAACTGTTTACTTTCCCCTACCTTTAAAAGCTTTGTGGGATCTTCAACATGGTCGTCGCTCAGCTCGGAAATATGAACTAAAGCCTCAATGACCGGCGTTACCTGAACGAAAGCTCCAAACGGTGTAATGCGGGTAACTTTACCCTCAACTTCAGCACCAACTTTCAACTTCTTAACGGCACCGATCCAGGGATCTTCCTGCATCTGCTTAATACTTAGTGAAAGCTTATCGCGATCAATCGCAATAATTTTAGCTTCAACCTTTTCGCCTACCTTGACATACTTGCCGGGGTTATCAACGCGGTCCCAGGCAATTTCTGAGATATGAACCAGCCCTTCGATGCCATCGACGTTTACGAAGATCCCGAAGTCGACTACCCCGGTAACCAAGCCGTTGACCACTTGACCGGTTTTGAGCTGAGAAACCTTGCTCTCGGTGTCTTCGCGGCGGGCTGCCTTTTCAGAAACAATCAGCTTATTATCGCGGCGGTTAACATCAAGCACTCGAACGTTAAGCGGCTTGTTCACCAAGTTAGTCAAACGGTGCAAAATTTCGTCTTTGTCGGCACCGGAAACCCGGGGGTAATTTTCCGCACTGAGTTGACTAACCGGGAGGAATCCGCGGATACCATCAATCTCAACCAACAGTCCGCCTTTATTGGCATCGAACGGGGTGATAGCAAACACTTCGCCGGATTCAAATTTTTCTTGAAGCGATTCCCAACCCTTTTCCTTGGCTACTTTCTTCAGACTTAACAGCGCATAGCCTTCATCAGCCTCAGGCTCAATTACGCTGGCGCTAATTTGGTCGCCGGGGTTGATGTCGCTAGCGCGTTCAATTTCGCGGCCAACAACTAATCCGGTCCCCCGTTCTCCAAGATCCAGCCAAATTTCATGTTTATCAGAAGCAATTACGATTCCTTCTACCAAATCGCCGGCAGTCATACCGGTAACTTGATGTTCGGCTAGTAACTCCTCCATAGTAACGTCGGTTGACGCTTTGTTTGCAGTTTTCGCGGGCACGCAGGCCTCCTTATACAAAAGATTTCATCACCGCACCTCACAGCACGGGAAGATGATTAGGTTTATTGTACCTGATTTATGGCTTGGGGTAAAGCAGTTGCAGGCTGTTTGAGCCTTGCGCTGGCGGATATGAATAATAGCTAGCTGCTGGCCAAGAACTCAGTATGGCTAAGCTGCGGATTCTCGTAACGTTCCAAAACGCGCCGGGTTACCCGCCTATCTTTGCGCCAGTTCACCTGCCAAATTGAGCCGCAGGCAAAACAGCCATATTCATCACGACCCTTTTGAAGACTAAAGTTTTGACAGTCGGGACACGTAGCCCGTTTGGTCAGCCACGCATCATAGGTAGCTACACAGCGTGCAATATGCTCTTCGTCGATATACAGGTTATAGTCTGGGGCCAGCCGCCGGACCATGTCCCAGGCGTCCATTTCCATTTTGATAAGTTCCATATCGTATTTGTATAAACGGTGCCCCAAGAGGGCGTGCCCGACTTCGTGCACCAAGGCTATCTTGCCCTCATTGGTGCCTTTGCGGCGGGTATCGTAATGGATCGATTTGGAATGAGGCGACCACATAAAAAAGTTTCCCGGCACAAATGTAAATTGCGGAAAATCTTTCTTGATACTTTCCAAATAACCCTCCCCGGCCTAGCTTACTGAACACTATACTACTCCCGCCGGGAACCCCCGGCAAGCATGAGCAATATTACAGCTGAGAGGCCAAAATAAGTGCCCCGTACCCGACGGCCGTTTCAATATGCTTGGCCGGAACAATCGGCGGTATCGGATAAAGAGGATGCAGTTTTTCCAGATGTTTAACCAAGAAAGGATGAAACTTTTCATAGTGAACGCCAACGCCCCCGCCAATTACGATCACCGAAGGCGCATAGGCATGAATCAAATTGTAAAAGCCTAGGGCAATGAACCCGGCGATTTCATCCCAGATTTCAGGGTCGGTTATTTCGTAGCCGTACTTCCCATAGCGTTTACGAATTGCCGGCCCGGCAACCATTGCCTCAAAATGTCCGCGCCCGCCACAGCCGCATTGCGGACCGTTCGGATCAATAATCATGTGGCCGGCCTCCAAACTGCCGGCACCGCCCCGGTACGGCTGCCCGTTAATGACGAGGGCCGTTCCAATACCGGTACTTATGGTTACGTACAAAACATAGGGATGATTACGGCCGGCACCTATGTGTGATTCGGTGAGCGCAGCAGCAGCGGCATCATTTTCAAGATAAATCGGAACCGAAAACCGCTCTTTAATCGGCTTTACCAGTTCGGTACCGCGCCAGCCATGCATGTTAGGTGCGCTCTCGAGAATGCGCCCTTTTTTCCTATCGATTGGGCTGGCTGTAGCAATGGCGATCGCCCGGATTACATCGTTTCCCGCGACTTCTTCAATCATCCGAATAATTTCAGCCATGCCAGCCTTACCGGATTCAGGGGTTTTGATTTTGGCTTGGCGAAGGATTGCATGCCCGGATGTACCGGCAACCACCAGGATCTTTGAGCCACCAATGTCGACGCCGATATGCATGGAAGTAGTATAACGCCTGAACCACATATTTCAATGATTGCAGCGTTTTGATTGACATAACTCAAGACTTATGTTATTATCAAGCACTAATGGCATTGGTGAACGTCAGATGGGGCGTCAGCTGCAAAGGTTAATATGAGTGCTCACCTCCTTGTATTGCCGACGCGTGACGTCCCATCTGAGTGCAGCAGTGCTTGCAGATTGGGACCTAGCTGGTATACTGGCGCGTAAGAGGGTGCGTTAAACAGTTAATGCACACGGGGAACCAAGCACATGAATCGAAACGTTTTAACCACCATTGGCGGGCTCATCCTAGTCGGAGTTGTCGTAGTTGGCACCTTTTTGTATGGAGATCAGCAACGCCAGAAGCAGCTAAGCAGCGACAATACCGCCGCAACCCAGCAGGAACGAGAGAAAGCTCAAACCGCTGCGCCGACGCCGGCACCAGCACCTACGGCTCAGCCAACACCTGCTCCTAGGGCTACTACCACCAAGCCAAGCCCGGCAGCTTCGACCGCTAAGCCCCGGACTCAGCCAAAAACGACGGCTGTGCAACCAGCTGCCGGAAGCTCATCTGCCCCGGCCCCTAGTCAGACCCCGAAGACCGGTTCTGGCCTCGTAAATATTGTGGCCGTCAGCCTTATGGCTGTGGTGTATATTGCCTACCGCCGCAGCCGTAATTTTGCGCCGTACCAGGTATAATTCATCAAGATGCGCACTAAAAAAGACCCTTACCAGGGTCTTTTTTAGAATAAATCAATGGTGCTTAGCTAGATGCTGAGGCTTTGCGGCGGCGAGATGCCATCCCGCCACGGCGACCTGCCTCGCGAGCCAGGTCGGGGTTTTTTGCAAAACCACCTCCGCGACTCTTGCGACCCCCCAGGGCACCGATTGACTCATAAAAGTTTGCACCGTAGCGCATCTTGTTGGTTGCAGCGGCCTTGCGGCCTCCGCGGGCTGTTCCTGCCATGAGTTAATCTCCTTTAATTCCTTTAGGTATATTGTGCCTTAGGGGCACAGAAACCGCTTTAGTGTTTCCCACAAACTGCTTACGGGGGCCGTAAGAAAAGTTTGTCAGAAGCGACATAAGCGGCTTCACCTCCTAAGTATAGTAGCACAATGCGCTTACGCTGTCAACGCTTAAATGGACTGCTTTTGTATGCGTTGCGGCTCATTTAATTGAGTACGTTATAATTGAACAAACTGATGGTTCAACTTACGCTTATTTTAGACAACTTGCGCAGCGCCTATAACATTGGCGCCATACTGCGCACCTGTGATGCCGCCGGAGTACATCAAGTGTTCGCCTGTGGAACCACTCCCTACCCTAAGCTAAAAAATGACTCTCGCGACCCGGTAATCTCTGGCCGCAACACCCGCGAAATTGCCAAAACTGCCTTGGGTGCCGAGAAAACGGTTATGGTTGAACACTTTAATGATACAGCCTCAGCGATCAACTACTGCCGGGCCCATAAATGGACACTAATTGGGCTCGAGCAGTCTTCAGAATCAAAAAATCTTTTCGAATACTCCCCGCCTCAAAATATTGCTCTTATTGTCGGAAATGAAGTTGAAGGTTTAAATGCCGAAGCGCTAGGCGCTTGCGATATCATTGCGGAGATTCCTCAACGCGGCACTAAGGAATCCTTGAATGTTAGCGTGGCAACCGGTGTTGCATTATATACATTACTATTTTAGATAAATACACTTCGTGGAGCTGCCGCGCCGGAACGCGGCAGCTCCACTTTAGTCCTGCATGTTTTGCCGCTAGAAAACCTTGTCGATGACGAAGGCCGCGAGCGGCACAACCATGCCGACAACGATGATGAAAGCCCGGAAGCAAGTCTGCGCCTGGCGAGACGCCAACCAGGGCCGCCCACTCGCCTGCCACCCATTCACACCTTCTGGCACAGCATCTCC
>DASVGB010000127.1:0-6361 GCA_036379755.1 Candidatus Saccharimonadia bacterium
TGAAAGCCCGCGGGCTCTCCGTTAACATCATGAAGTGCGATCCTTATCTGAATACCGATGCCGGAACCTTAAATCCAGTTGAACACGGCGAGGTCTTTGTTACGAAAGACGGGGCAGAAACCGATCTCGACCTTGGGCATTATGAGCGCTTTTTAGATGCGGAACTAACCCGCAGTAGCTCGGTGATGAACGGCCAAATTTACGCGCAGCTTATTGCCGACGAACGCAGCGGCCGCTATCTTGGTAAAACCGTCCAAATTATTCCGCATGTGACCGATGCTATTCAGGACCGGATTGAAGCGGCCGGCAAGGGCTTTGATATTCATATTGTAGAAATTGGCGGAACCGTGGGCGACTATGAAAGCCTGGCTTTTCTTGATGCCATTCGCCAGTTCCGTCGCCGCGTTGGCGCAGAAAACGTACTGAACGCCCATGTGGTTTATCTGCCATACCTTGAAGCCAGCAAGGAACTGAAAACCAAGCCGGCGCAAAACACGGTGCGCGATCTACGGGCCGCTGGTGTTCCCACCGACATTATTTTTGCCCGAGCCGAGCGCGAAGTCAGCGAGCACGTGCTGACCAAGATCAGCCTGTTCTGTGATCTTGATAAAGAGGCGATTGTGGCCCTACCTACCGCGAAGAGCGTGTATCAGGTACCACTTACCTTGGAATCCAGCGGTATTGCCGACTACGTTTGCAAGCGTTTCGGGATTGATGCCGATAAGGCTGATATTTCCGCCTGGCAGCATTTAAATAAAACCATTTTCAATAACGATAAGCCTCCGGTAAAGATTGGTGTTGTTGCCAAGTATATGGACCATGAGGATACCTACATGAGCGTTACCGAGGCGATTAAAGCGGCTAGTTGGGCCCACGGGCGCCAACCCGAGATTGTATGGGTAGATGCGGAGGGCGTGGAAAAGGAGGGCCCAGACGGGCTGCTTGAAGGGCTGGACGGCATTATCGTGCCGGGTGGATTCGGTTCCCGCGGGGTGGAAGGCAAGATCAATGCGGCGGCCTGGGCGCGCAAACACAAAGTGCCTTACTTAGGGTTGTGCTTAGGTATGCAGGTGGCAGTGATTGCCGTGGCCCGTGAGGTTTTGAATGATCCATTGGCCAACACTACCGAGATTGATACGGAAACCAAGCATCCGGTAATTGCGCTCATGGATGAACAGCGGCGGGTGGTTGATAAGGGCGGTACTATGCGGTTGGGGAATTATCCTTGCAAGCTAGCAGATGGATCAAAAGCCCGCGAGGCTTACGGTACGGGCAAGATTGAAGAGCGCCATCGTCATCGCTATGAGTTTAATAATGAGTACCGTGATCAGTTGGCGGAAGCAGGCTTAAAAATAGTTGGCACTTCACCCGATGATAAACTGGTCGAAATTATTGAACTTGAAGATCATCCCTTCTTTGTAGCCAGCCAGTTTCATCCTGAGTTTACCTCGAGGCCTGCTCGGCCTAACCAGTTGTTTGACGCATTTGTGAAAGCGATCGTTACGGAGTAGCGATTGTAGCGCAATAGCCGGGTGCCTCGGTAGGAGGAGTACCCGCCGAATTAGTCGACGGTAACAAACGTCCGGCGGACTTTTTGGCCGGTAAACTTGGTAACCTGTTTTTGGGTAAAGGAAACGCGACCGCTTTTAGTGGCATAAATGGTTTGGTCTTTCCCTAAGGCCGTGCCCGTGCCGGGTTCCATGCGGGTGCCGCGCTGACGTACGATAATATTGCCGCCACGAACTGCTTCGCCGCCAAACAGCTTAACGCCAAGGCGCTTTCCCGCTGAATCATGAATATTTTTAGATGAACCACCGGCTTTTGTATGCGACATTACTGCTTCCTCAAAATTAATAACTGGCGTCCCACAATTTGATTGGGGCGATGATAGTCCAAACTACGGCTATCAACATGCCTAAAACTTTCCAAATTATAGCCTAAATCAGATAAGCGGTCAATGATATCCAGCTTATGCCAACCCTTAGCGGTTAACCACATGGGTGCAGTAATACTAACTTCCGCTCCGCTTGGGAGTTGTTTAGCCCAGTTTGTTAGGCTTTCAGCGTAGAGATCACCAAGCTCCCGGCGTAGTCTATTTACTTCGGCAAGAGTAGGTCGCTTGCCCATATTCGGCCCTAAATAACCTTCGCTGACAATCGCCAGCGGCTCGTCCGGCAATCGCAGCTGGCGAGCGTCAACCAGCTCAATCGACCAGGTTGGCAGGTCGGGACGCTGCCCGTTCAGCCAGGTTAAATTCTCCTTAGCCGCGGTTACCATTGCTTCCGATAGATCTGATCCGCGGGCTGCTCGATTCAGTAGCAGGGCCTCCTGCAAAATAACGCCGGTCCCTGTAAAGGGATCGTATACCAGTGGCGCTGAGGTGGTATTCACCAGGATCTGAGCCAGTTTAGGTGGCAGCATGCCCACCGACGCGCTGCGGGTTGGACGCTGATAATCGCGGACTGCGTACCAGTCGATATCTTGAATTTGCTCGGTTCGGGCGATGATCATTTCGTTCTTGCGGGTCGCCACGATCAGCTCAAAGCCGCCTCGGGTGAGCCCATTAAACTTTACCTGCGCAGCCGTTAAATGCGTACCGGTTTGAGGTGCTACAAACCGCATTGAGCCCTTTGAGCGCAAACGTTTCTTGAGCGTTAAGCCGGCAGCCATCACATAGCGTTGAGTAATGCTCGCGCCGTAATAACTTAAACCAAAACTGGTTTTACCCTCGCGAATCGGCAGTTCATCTAAGGAGATCGGCGCTTCATTGAGGTCGCGGGTTGGACCGCGGTAGAGAATCCGCCCCAGTTTTTGAGTGCCGCCCAAACGATTCAAATCCAGCTCTCGGTCTATAATTGCAGTCGACTTTCCAAATGGGTGAACGCTGTCCGAGCCCAGTAGCGATTCCAGTTCAACCAGCCCAAACTCCGGCTGTCTTCCCAATATGGCCAAGTAATGCATGGGCTTTATTGTACTCTAGTGCCGCTTGTCGTGTAGCTACATGGCTACTTTTCTGTTAATGCACATTTTTAACACAATGCTGCAAATGTGCATTAACAGAAAACACCACAAAAGTAGTACCAAGCAGCCTTGGCATCTATAATGGACTCATGCAGCCGCCAATCGATCAAATTATTGGTGTAAAAGCTTTTCTGGGCGTCTTAAATGAAACGCTCAACTTTGCGTTTCCTTCGGTTATTGTGGAAGGCGAGGTATCCAGTTTTAAGGTGAATCAAGGCAAATGGGTATTTTTCGACCTGAAAGATGAAGACGCCACCTTGCCCTGCTTTATGCCCCTTTATCAGTTAAAGGTACCGCTGGAAGATGGCATGAAGGTTCGGGCGACCGGTGTACCAAAAGTTACTATTTGGGGTAAGTTTAGCTTTACCATCAAGTCAATTGCATTGGCGGGGGAAGGGGAGTTAAAGCGGGCATTTCAACTGCTGAAGGCTAAGCTTGAAAAAGAGGGACTGTTTGCGGCCGAACGCAAACGCCGTTTACCAACGATCCCTCGTACCATCGGCCTGATAACCTCTGGTCAGTCGGCTGCTTATGCTGACTTCATGAAAATTCTGCAATCGCGATGGGGCGGGCTTGATGTTCAGCTGGCTGATATTCAAGTACAGGGCGAAGCAGCGCCTAACCAGATTATTCAAGCAATCAACTATTTCAATCAACTTGCTGCGCCCGTTGATGTGCTGGTTATTATCCGCGGCGGCGGCAGCTTGGAAGATCTCCAGGCATTCAATACAGAGGACGTTGCCCGGGCAATTGCCGGCAGCCGTACCCCGACATTGGTGGGAGTAGGGCATGAGGTTGATGTGAGCTTGGCCGACTACGCTGCCGACATCCGGGCTGCCACCCCCACCGATGCGGCGCGGTTGGTGGTGCCCGATCGTAACCAGGTACTACAAGATATTGCTCACAGACTGACATATTTGAACCAAGCTATAACCGGACAGATTGCCGCGCGGCACCATCTTCTCGATAGGCACGCCAGTAGGCTGGAGCGGTTTGTGCGCTTACCCCAAGCCAGACTGCAAACGCTGCAACATCGGCTCCTAGTGGCTCAACAGCGATTAACTTCCGAAAGCCGCCATACACTGACCAGTTTTGAACGGCTGCTGAACAGTTATAATCCGGCTGCGACGCTGCAGCGCGGCTATGCCATTGTGCGGCATAAGGGCACGGTTCTAAAACAAGCCGAACAGGTGTCGGCCGGGGCATCACTCATGATACAATTGGCCGCAGGAAAACTAACGACTAAGGTAGAAGATGAGCACGCCCAGTAAACCGTCAGATTTTACTCAAAAACTCAGCGAACTCGAAGCAATTACCGAATGGTTTGAATCCGGCGAGGTCGACTTAAACCAAGCCCTGACCAAGTTTGAGCGGGGAATGGAGCTGACAGAAGAACTTAAAAAGCAGTTGCAGGATGTGGAGAATCGAGTGCAAAAAATCCGTGCGAAATTTGACGGAACAGCACCGCATCAAGACGCTGAAGTTTTAGAGCCGCCACTTCTGCCCGAATGAATGAGTGGTTTTGGCTGGCTGCAGCCGTAGTCGCGTGTTTTGGCGTGGGTGCAATTATGGGTGCACCATTCTTGCCGATACGTAATCCTGATATTGAGGCAGCGCTGGATCTGGCGAAACTCAAACCCGGTCAAACCATTATTGATTTAGGCTCCGGCGATGGACGCATTCTGCTAGCGGCCGCCCGCCGCGGCGCACTAGCAATTGGCTATGAAATTAATCCCTTGCTTTTTGCATGGTCATTGATGCGGACGTGGCCGCACCGTCGGCGTATTACCATTCACTTGATGAGTTACTGGCATAGTAAACTCCCCCCAGCTGACATAATTTATACGTTTTTAATTACGCGCTACACCGCCAAGCTGGACAAGAAACTGAAGGCTGAATTATCACGTCCGACCGCGGTAGTAAGCTATATTTTCGAACTGCCGCGCGAGCCGGTTGCCCAAACCTATAACACCTGGCTTTATCGCTACCCTTAAACCGAGGCCAGCATCGCATAGCTACAAAAGTTGCGTTCATCCCTGGCGGTGTGGTATAACCATAAGCAGAATGAAAGAGCGCGGTGAAATTAATCTCCATCTAGTTCTCACCATATTCCTAGGATTTGGAATGGTGCTTTTTGGCATATTGGCGATTATTGCTTACCGCGACAACACCTACATACATACCAATCTGAATATTCTTAATGCAAAGGCGGCTCAGGAAGCTGCCGACGAGCAAAAGAAACTTGATGATGCTGCCTACATTAAAGCCAACCAACTGCCGTTCCGTACGTATACCGCCGAGCCGGTTAATGGGGGATTTCAACTTCAGATACCTAAGAACTGGAGTCTCTATGCGGGCAATAACACCACTGCGCTGACTCAGCTTGACCTGGCTTCAAGTCCTGATGTAGTAGTGGTAAATAGTGGACCGAATGCGGTCAACACTCATGCTTTTCATTTGCAGCTGCGTAAAGCCTCGGCCGCATCCATCAATAAAACTTTTGAAGCAAGGTTAAAAAAGAAGACACTGACCTCCCGGGGAGTTATTGTTTCGGGAATTCAAGGAACGTGGTTTGAAGGTACCATTGATGACCAGCGGCATAATGGGGTTGTTGTGGTCCTCCCGGTGCGCGATAAGACCATGGTGATATCTACCGAAACCCGCAATTACCTTGATGAATTTAATAAAATTTTAAGCACGGCCAAGATCATTCCATAATCCCTTATGCTTGAGTCGCCATCTGATAGCATGCTACCTTAGGACTACTAAGTGTGGGTGAATATGGCGCAACGCAAATCTAGTTTTCATGATGCCGCAGTGCAGGCGCCGGTTGCGGTTGAGTTAGGTGTAGATCAAGTTTGGGAGAGTATGCAGGATGGGCTGATTTTGGTTGGCCGGGATAACCAAATCCAGTACGTAAACCCGGCTGCCTCTCGTCTTGTTGGGCTCAATGACTCGGCAATTGGCCAGTCGCTGACAACGGTCATTAATGAGCTTCAAGACTATGGCTTTCCCGACGCCATCGTTACCATAGAGGGTGATGCCGCCGGTGCCCAGGAGAGGGCACTTCTTGGTCATACCAGTAGTTTGGTTGTGCGCTTGAAGCGTAACACATCGCAAACAGCGCTTGAAGCGCTGCTTGGACCATATTATGACGCTGATCGTACTATTACTGGTATATTGATTAGCCTGCATGATCAAACCGCTGTCTATGCCGAACAAGAAAAAATGCGTATTGTGCAACAGAGCCATAGTATTGGTGTAATCATGCTCGATACTCATAATATGGTTACCTCGGTTAGCTCGCGTGTACCCCAACTCAATGAAGCATTGAGCAACC
>DASVGB010000128.1:0-3788 GCA_036379755.1 Candidatus Saccharimonadia bacterium
CGATGGGAAAACTACCAGCGTGGTTCCCCGGCAATCGGTTGTCGGGGTGAAAGGCACGTATGCGGTAAGCGCTGCTGCAACCACCGGCAATGCGTTTGATGCGAAGAACTCACAGCTGCTACTGGAAGGTTCATTAAGGGGGTTACGATGAATTCTGGATTATTAGCCTATCGCCGGTTTATAACATTCCTATTGAAGAGTCCGCGGCGGGCATTCGCGCTCATTCCGGCGGTGCTAGTAAGTGCTTTTATGATTGGATTCGGCTTCAGTTCTGTGGCATTCCCAGAAAGCGGACCTTCCGGCAAAGTGGGTGTAGTACCGCCCCAAGTTGCCCTCCATTTGCTCAGTTTGGTACCCGCAGCCTACGCCGCCGCAACGGCCCCTCTGCCCTGTGCCTCCACATGCAATGCCCTCGATCCCAATAGTTATTCCACAACCTCGGATTTTTATGCGGCCAACGCTGCAGGGGTAGATTTTCCTTTTATACTTCAGGGCGATTCAAACGTTGGATACATTAACGTTAATTCGCCGCGGAAAAGCGTTACGAAAAGATTTGATCAATGAGGCGTGGTTTCAACCAAGCCGGAGATACGCTGGTAGAGGTTGTCTTTGCGATTGCCATTATCTCCATAACCCTTGTAAGCGCCTATAATGTGGCAAATAACAGCTATCGCATTGGGGTTCAGGCGCGGGAGCGGATTGAAGCAGCCAGCGTCGCTCAAGGGCAAGCCGAATTGCTGAGGGCATGGAGAGATCAAAATACGGTGAATATGGCGCCCAACCAGGGCGTAGTACCAAGTCCCGCTGGGGGATTTAAGGTTACGATGAGTCCTACCGGTGTTATAACTTCAACTGCTTGCGGCCCGACCTGCTTAGTAGGGCCTGGCGGACGCTACCAGCTTAGAGTTACTGCCGCCGAGGTTGGTACCGTCTTTCCATCAACCTCCGGCCCTGATGGCGTTAAGTACACTATACGAGTGGAGTGGCCGCGCATAGGCGGTACCGGGAATGAAAATACCGAAGTTACCTTAACGCTCGCGGACCGTCGCCTCGATAGGACCAATATTGAGTGCGACGAGGTAGAAAAATGTTCGTAAAGCGTTCAAATCAAAAGGGTTTTACTCTTGTAGAAACTGTGCTTGCAATGGCAATATTTACCTTTGTATTGCTGATCCTTGTCGGGGCCTTAACCGGCTTGTACCGCATTTACCGGGCCACTGCCGGCATTCGCGACACCCAGCAGCAAGCTAGGACTGTTAGCGAAGAAATTACCCGGGCAACTCGCAACGCTTCGTATGTGATACCAAAAATAGACACCGCCTCCGGCAATAACGCCATCTGCCTCTATCGGCCGGCTTCTAGGGTAAGTAATATTCTGCGCGGACCCAGTGAGGTTTTCTCGCTGGAAGGTACCACCACCAAAAAGATTGTTTGGCGGAAACTGGACGCTGCCGATCTTGCGTTGGATGGCTCCACGGTTTGCGATCCGAACCTTTACGCTAATCCGCGGGATTTAACCTCGCCTGAAGTCTCGGTAATGCTTTTTTATCCAACGGCTGCCAGCCTAGTAGCGCCCGCTACTCTTAAAACCATGTTGAATTTTGAGCTGCGAATTGCTTCAACCCGGGCCTTGGCCAGCGAAATAAACACCTCGGTGGCGTTTGATCCCGCAAATCCCGAAAACACCGGCCCGGTTTGCGATGACGGCTTATCATACTGCTCAATGACAGGCATATCTAGCGGCGTACAGGCACGGTCGCAAATAGCGGGGGGAGACTAACATGATAAAGACGCAATCCGGCGGCGCCTCTATAATAGCGGTTGGTTTTATTGCCATCCTGATCCTCATTCTTACGGTGTCGATTACCCGCTTGATGGTGGGAGAGCTAAGGCACGCGCTTGACATGGAGAACAATATGAATGCCTATTACCAAGCCGAAGGCGGTGTAGAGGAGGCCATTCTGGCATTGCGCCACCTGAGTTCGGTAGATCCAGATGCGCTGCTAACAACGCCCAACCAGAACTGCGATGTGGACGGCGTACCCACCAATTTTGGCGTCGCTGGGGGAACCTCGATTGCTGCTAACGCCAATATTACCTGCCGTCGTATCCGCACGGTATCTAATTTTGTTGATAGCACCCTTTTGATTGGCGAGTCCGCGCATTTTGATGTAAGCCGTAAAAATTTCCATGCGATCGAAATTGAATGGGACAGTGAAAGCCTTAATAAGCAAAGCCCGGATACGGATTTTAGTAACCTGCAGCAAGGCCACCCGGCGCCGCCTTTTCTAGAAGTTACCCGGATCGAATATCCGAATACCGGGGCCGTGACCAATATTAATCCTACTGCTATTAGCATAAAATCGCTGTTCTTGGCTCCTACCAAAGGGGTGCCTGATTGCTTCGCCGGTACGGGCACTACTAACTATCAAGACTGCGAAGGCGATGATGGCACGCTGGCTCCCGGCGGCAGAGTAAAAACCAAATGTTCAATAAAGCCAATCTATCGCTGTAAAGTCGTTTTTACTCACTTTATGGCAAGCACTCCTCCGGCAACGCGTACCGTATTGCGCTTACGTCCCTACTTCGGCGCCATGCAATACACCATGAAGCTGTATGATTCGACCGGCAAGCGGGTTGATATTGGATTAGATAAGACCATTATCGATGTAACAGCGAGGATTGGCGGCTCTTACCGGCGCATTGAGCAAGAAGTTACCTTACTGCCCAAACCGCTCGAGGGGATTGAAGCTGTCTTTGGCGACGATAAGGTCTGTAAAAAGTTCGAGATTATCAATACCGGTTCCGGCGAATTTCTCCGAGAGGATAGTATTCCGCCCGACTGCTTGCTGGATTAAGTCTCAGCTTAGCTGCGGCGATGAAACTGTTCGTGGACCTTCCGCAGTTGCGGGTCGGTTAAATGAGTATATATTTGGGTGGTTGAAACGTTGGCGTGGCCCAGAAGGCCCTGTACGCTGCGTAAATCGGCACCGTTAGAGAGCAGGTCGGTAGCAAATGAATGGCGCAGCGTATGGGGCGTTACGCGCTTGGTAATGCCCGCCAGCTTGGCATAGCGACTTACGAGGCGCTGTACGCTGCGAGCAGTGAGGCGAGTATAAGCGCCGTCATCCAGTTCGTCCTGGCTCCCGCCGTAATGAACGAACAGCGGTTTAAAATTATCCGGTCGGCTTTTTAAATAGCGGTCAATCCAGAGGGCTGCATCCGGTGAAATAAAGATCAGCCGGTCCTTCTGACCTTTACCGCGAATACTGAACTCCCGCCGATCCAGGTTAATGTGCTCGCGGTTTAAGCTAACCAACTCGCTTACCCGCAAGCCTCCTGAAAAGAGTAGTTCAATGATGGCTCGGTCACGCAAGCCCACCGGTGTCTCAATAGTGATAATTTCCAGCAGCCGCTTAACCTCTTCAACCTCCAAGAAAGTAACCTGGGGCCGTTTCACATTTGCCAGCTCGATCTTATCGCTGGTTAAGGCTTCGATATCGCGCTTAGCTAAATATTTAAGAAAGCTGCGCAAGGCAATGAGATGGTAGTTTTGCGTCGATTTGCCAATGGGTTCGCCACTACTGTCGGTCAGTCGATTCAGCCATACCCGCCACTTGCGCACGACATCAGGTGTTAGGTTATGAATGGCAACGTCGTCGCTAAATGCAACCAGCCGTTGCAAGTAGCGGTCATAATTGGCAATGGTCTTCTGTGACCGGTTTTGTTCAATCTCTAGATATTCGAGGTAATCGGTCACCAAGTCTGACAGAGAAGTACTGCTTATG
>DASVGB010000129.1:0-2777 GCA_036379755.1 Candidatus Saccharimonadia bacterium
AATCATTTCGCCAATCCTTCATCGCCTCATAGCGCTGGACGTGAGGCGCGTGCAGCTTTGGAACTAGCCCGTTCTGCGGTTAGTGGTACGCTGGGTGCAAAACCAGTTGAGATTATTGTTACGAGCGGAAGCACCGAGTCGGCACACATTGCCATTAGCGGGGCGGTAGGGGCGTTTCCGAATATGAGCGTAGCCGTAGCTGCCATAGAACACACGGCTATTTTACAAGCGGCTACGATATTCTCTGAAATGCCTCCGGCAATCATCCCCTGTGATCCAAAGGGAATAGTTCAACCCGACACAGTACGCAAAACCATTACTGACACGACGGTATTGGTATGTGTGCAGTATGCCAATAATGAAATCGGCACCCTTCAGCCAGTGGCTGCCATTGCCGCTGAGATTGCAAAAATTCGCGAACAGCGAATTGCCCGCGGGATTGATTTGCCGCTTTATTTCTACTGCGATGCTGCCCAGGGAGGCCTGCTCAGCCTGCAGGTTAGCCGTTTGGGCATTGATTTGCTAAGCATGGGGGGGTCGAAAATCTACGGTCCTCCCGGCAGCGGTTTCTTATACATACGTACCGGTACGCGGTTGAAACCAATCTTTACTGGTGGCGGACAGGAAGGCGGTTTACGCGGAGGTACTGAGAACGTAGCGGCTGCCGTGGGCTTGGCTGAGGCTTTACGTTTGATTCAAAACTCGCGGACCAGTGAAAGTCAGCGTTTAAAATCGCTGCGTGATGGATTGTGGCGATCCATAAAAAATGAGATTGAAGGCGTGGTGTTAAACGGTTCGCTTGACCACCGGTTACCGCATAATCTGCACCTAAGTTTTGAAGGGTGCGAAGGTGAAGCCTTGGTTGCTCATCTGGATGCTCGGGGGTTCGCGGTTGCGACTGGTTCGGCTTGTACGGCCGCCAATCAAGACCCCTCGCATGTGCTTCTTGCACTCGGTCGTACTCGCGAGCAGGCGGAATCAAGCGTGCGAATCAGTCTGGGACGCTTCACATCAGTCGAAGAAGTTGAAGACTTCGGGCCTGCCCTGAATCAGGCCGTTGCGGACGTGCGACGGCATGCGATGCGTAACCATCGGGTACAATAGCGGTATGAAAGCGATAATGGCTTTCTTAATAACTACTACGGTCCTCCTCGTACTGGCAGCACTGGGTGTTTTGGGTATCGGGTTCTTTTTATCGCCTCAAAACCAGTTGCGCGATGCCGACTTGATTGTAGCGGTGAGCGGCGGGGAGACACAGCAGAGAACCGCCGAAGCCGTAAAGCTGTACCAGCAGGGGAGGGCTAGCAAGCTATTGTTTTCGGGAGCCGCTGCAGACCCGAATGCACCTTCGAACGCTGCGGTTATGCGTGCGGATGCCCTCAGTCAAGGTGTGCCCGACAGCGCCATTCTTATTGAGGAGTTATCGGCTAATACTCAGCAAAATGCCGAAATGGCGGTGCCAATCATTCGAAGCCTTAACGCAAAAACCATTATTTTGGTTACCTCTCCGTATCATCAGCGGCGGGCAAGCCTCAATTTTCATCAGGCGGTTGGGCGAGATGTTACTATTTTGAATCATTCTGCTTCCGATAGCTCATGGCGTAAGAGTAGCTGGTGGCAGCAAGAGGGCACTATCGGCCTGACTTTGAGTGAGCTGCAAAAAACCTTTTATGTTTGGTCGGTGCGCCGGCAAGAAAGCTAGCGACTAGACTTTATCCAGCCATGGGCGTCATAATGGAAGCATGAGAAGTATACGGTGGTGTGCGATGGTAGTCGTACTCTTTTTGGGGAGTCAACAGGTATTTGCGGAGACGCTTAGGTCGCCAAATTTTGAGATTGATGAAAGCTTTGTAGGTGGAGGAGGCCAGGTTGAAGGCGGTTCGCCAAACTTTAAAACCGATAGTGCAATCGGTGAAGTTGGTGTTGGTAATGCGGCCTCAACTAACTTTCAAACCGATTCCGGCTACATTACAACGAATGACCCGGCCTTAACCTTTATTGTCAACACTACAACTATTAATTTTGGGGCGCTTTCGACATCCGCCACTGCTAGCGCCAATTCAACGTTTAGCGTCATTAATTACACGAGCTATGGGTATGCTGTGCAGACCATCGGCCCGCCGCCTCAGACAGGGAGCTACAACCTGACAGGGATGTCTTCAATGGGGCCCTCTCAAACCGGTATTGAGCAATACGGCATTAATTTGCGCGCGAATACCTCGCCGCTGACATTTGGCGCTGATGCAACCGGTGGATTGGGGGTGGCGGCGAGTGGCTATACCACTCCCAATAACTTTAAATACGTGGCTGGCGACACGATAGCATCGGCGCCAAAAAGCTCAGGTCAGACCAACTTTACCATTTCCTATATTGTGAACGCATCAAGCACTACCCGTGGAGGAGCCTACTCGGGTGTTCAGTCTTTAGTTTGCACTGGAACTTATTAGCATAAGCATTTTCTTGACTTTCTTAAGCTGCTAATGCTACATTGTTTCTAGTATGAAGGTCTATACAAGCAAGTGAAATCAAAACTCATGAATCCAACCAATCGAAGTCTTTCAGCAATCATTATTACAGGATTATTGCTATCAACTTTCATTCCAGGCCTGGCTCAGGCCGCTCAGCTAACCAACCGAAAAGTTACGCTTGGTACTTCACAGCCCAGCGTTTCAACCACCCATAATTATACCTTTACGGCCCCTTCCGCAACGACGGTTAAGTCGGTTGATTTTACCTATTGTACAACTCCTTCCGGCACCTGTACCCTCCCCTCCGGC
>DASVGB010000130.1:0-6296 GCA_036379755.1 Candidatus Saccharimonadia bacterium
CTCCTATTAAAAATGGACCAAACGGGATGACATTGCCGGGTTTCGTGCGCTTCATGAGGATCAACAAGACTCCAACAAGCGCTGCTGTGTTAAAGGCGATGAACATTGCCAGCAACGTTTTTTGCAAGCCGAGGATCAGCCCCATGACAAACGCCAATTTAATATCCCCTCCCCCCATCCATTTCCCTTTCGAAACGGCAGCCAAGCTATAAAAAAAGCCACCAAACAGCAAAGCGGCGCCTATGGAACTCAGCAACGGTTGATAGGATTGGCTCATAAAAGCCTGTCCTGCCGCCACAAGCAACGCTGGAATAATTAAGGGTACCAGCACTTTATCCGGAAGAAGGTACCAGCGAATGTCGTAAACCGCGAGCACGATCATGCTTCCCAGCACATACAGCCAGAGGCCGAAGAAAATAACATCAGCAACGTCATTGAATTTGAACTGCACATAGCTTAATGCGAACAAACCAGCGGTAACCAGTTCCACGAGCGGATATTGGATTGATATCGGCTTACGGCAATGGCGGCACCGGCCGCGCACTACCAGCCAGCTGATGACCGGAATCATCTCTAGGGCAGATAGCTGATGGTGGCAGTGCGGACATGCGGACCGGCCGCGAATGAATTGCTTACCAGCATGCACGCGCAGAATAACCACATTAAGGAAACTCCCGACGATCAGTCCGAGCACACAGGAGACTAAAAGATAAAGCATATGCTTAGTATAACAAAAACCGCTCGTAATGAGCGGCTTTCGCTAGGAACGGTTGCTGTTACAGGTTATCTGTACAGAACACGTCTCCACTTTCAAGTCCAACCGCTACCAACCATGTACGGTTTGCGGTGGTTTGTACCGTGACCGCATCTCTTGCAAGTGTTGCGGGGCATGCCAGAGTAGTGCTCGCTACTGTAATCGGGGCAAAGTCGCCGCCGTTTGGCTTTTGGGTGCGTCCCTCTACCGCAGTAACAAATGTTGTTGATGTTGCACCACCAGTTTGAGCTGGGTAACTCCCCTTATGGTTTCCGGCTGATTCTTCAACCAGCGCACCAATGGCACCGGCAGCTGAGCGGCGTTCAGCATCGCGCCGGCTAGCCTGGGCGCCCTGAACGGCAATAAATATCGCGACCAAGATAAGAGCCGCAATTGCCAGAACAATCACGATCTCGATCAGCGTAAAGCCTTTTTTATCTGTTAGTTGTTTCATGGTATTATTCACCTCCTTGTATTGTTGCAAACATATAGTGCTACTTGGTCACAGTATTATTAAAAAGCTTACGTTTGTCAAGCATTATTTTAGCTGGTCGACGCCACCGCCGCCGATTAAGCTGTAAACCGGCCCGAGCACGGCTACAATAACCCCCATCACAATCACGCCCATTACCACCATCATAACCGGCTCTAGGGTTGTTGAAAGGTTTTTTACAGCTTCATCAACCTCATCTTCATAATAGGTGGCGACTTTATCGAGCATATTATCAATCGCGCCGGACTCTTCTCCGATCTTGCTCATTTGGGCTACCAGCGGTAAAAAATGCGGACTGCTTTCAAGCCCTTCAGACAGCGACTTGCCGCCGCGTACCAAATTGATAGCTTCATTTACATCTGCAGCCAACAGACGATTACTAATGGCATTGCGGGCGGTTTCCATAGCCTCAAGCATTGGAATGCCGCTGGCAAGCAAGGTATGCATGGTGCGGGCAAAACGCGCCATATAGACTTTCTTAAATAAGATTCCAAACAAAGGCATTGTCAGCTTGTAACGATCAATCTCCTTTTGGATTCCCTCGGTTACAAGCAGCTTACGAATACCATAAATTGCCGGGCCCATCGCAAGCAAAAATGCCCACCAGAAATTTTTAAGCACCTCAGACATGAAGATAAGAATTTGAGTCGGCAGCGGCAGCTCTTTTTTCAAGTCCTCATACAGTTTTGCAACCTCAGGGACCACCGTAGTTAGCATCAGTATAACCACTGCCGTAATCAGTGCTAAGACGATTGCCGGATATATCATTGCACCTCTAATTTTGGCGGCGATGGCGGCATCCTTCTCCTGCTGGTTTGCCAGTCTCGTCAATGCCTTATCGAGTGTTCCGGAGGTCTCTCCGGCTTCAACTAACGAGATATAGATTTCATTGAATACGGCCGGATGTTGGGAAAAAGCATTTGAAAGCCCCGATCCACCTTCAACACTCGCGACCACGGAATTAATAACCCGCTTAAACTTTACGCTATTGATTTGCTGGGCAACGGTTCGCAGGGCTTTAGCTATCGGCAACCCCGCGTCCACCAGCGTCGAAAGCTGACGTGTAAAGATAACCTTTTCTTTAGTGGTTATCCGACCGCTAACACCTATCCGGGTCAAGATGTTTCCATCGCCTTGGGGCGTAATATCTAGTGCAAACAAATTTTGGGAGCGCAACAACTTGGCAGCCGCCGAAACACTTTCAGCCTTAACTTCCGCCTTAACAACTTGGCCGCTGGTTAAATCTTTTGCGGTATAGGTAAAATCAATCATGACGACCCTATGCCCTCATGAGCCTGTCCAGCTCGTTCAAGTCGACTGCAAAGTTCTTGGCTTCATCAAAGGTGATTTTACCCTCATGGACCAAACTCACTAAGGTTCTATCCATGGATTGCATACCATCTTCGGCGCCAGTTTGAATAACGGAATCCAGTTGATGGGTTTTTCCTTCACGGATGATGTTGCGGGCTGCCCCGGTAACCACCAATATTTCCGCGGCGGCAACGCGGCCGCCTCCGATTGTCGGCACTAAGCGTTGCGAACAAATCGCTTGGAGCATGCTCGCTACTTGAATTCGTATCTGCTGCTGCTGATGAGGAGGAAATACATCAATCATACGATCGATGGATTGAGCTGCTGAATTGGTATGCAGGGTTGCTAATACCAGGTGGCCCGTTTCGGCCAAGGTAATCGCGGCCGAAATTGTTTCCAGGTCGCGCATTTCCCCTACCAGCACTACATCAGGATCTTGGCGAAGGCTTGAACGCAGAGCAGCACCAAAGGAATAGGTGTCATAGTGGATTTCCCGCTGCACGACAATAGATTTTTTGCTGTGATGGGCATATTCAATTGGGTCTTCAATGGTAATAATATGGCGGGCTTGCTCGCGGTTTATTTTATCGATAATCGCAGCTAACGTCGTTGACTTGCCCGATCCGGTAGGCCCAGTCACCAGCACAAGGCCCCTGGGGTAACTGGCAAAACTGGTTACGACCTTCGGCATATTCAGTTCTTCAAGCGTACGGATTTGGTTGGGTATTAAGCGAAACGCACCTGCAAGATTACCGCGTTCATGAAAGGCGTTTACTCGAAAACGCCCGTATTCACCGAAGCTGAATGAAAAGTCAACTTCCTTGTCTTTGGTAAGAATCTGCTTCTGCTCTTCATCGAGCACCGACATCAGCAGCTTTTCAATGGCTGCTTCATCTAAAATCGGAGCTTCATCTACCGGCCGTAAAGCGCCATCGACCCTCAGCATCGGCGGTAAGCCTACCTGCACGTGAAGGTCGGAAGCGTTGGTTTTAATTACCTCTTCAAGTAATATTTCGATTTTAAAAGCAACTGCGGGCATAATTGTAGTTCACCTTTTAAGCATAACCATTTAATTCTAGAGTACCACATGGCCTGTGAGCTGTCACCTTTAAAAGAGCTGTCGGATGGCCGCAGCCGCGACGCTTAAAAATCGGAGGCCACACGGGCTACTTCCTCGAGAGTGGTATGGGCGTTTAAGGCTTTCAAATACCCGTCTTGCTTCATCGTAACCATTCCATCTTTTTGGGCCTGAATTTGAATTTCCGAAGTGGTGGCTTTTTTAACTAAGAGATCTTCCATTGCCTCGCTCATTGTAAAGACTTCGTAAATACCCGTCCGGCCTTTATACCCCTCCTTGCAGTCTTTACAGCCTTTACCTCGGTATAACGTGTAGGCGGATTGTCCTTCCAGCGGCAGGGTTTCATATCCGTAATCGGTTTTTGCCTTTTCTAAATCATCCGTCGACTTAGGCAGCACTCCCGTCAACGTCTCTTTTATAGATATGACTTCAGCATCACTGGCGGGGTATTCCTCACGACATGTCGGGCACACCCTTCGCACCAACCGCTGGCCGATAACCGTGTTAACGGTAGACCCCACCAGAAAAGGTTCTACACCCATATCAAGCAAGCGCGGTAGTACACCGGCCGCTGAGTTGGTATGGATGGTTGATAGTACCACGTGGCCGGTTAAGGCTGATTGAACCGCTAAATTGGCGGTTTCTTGGTCTCTAATTTCTCCGACCATAATTACGTTAGGATCTTGGCGCAAAATCGATCGTAAACCGCTGGCAAAGGTTAGGCCAACATCGGTATTAATTTGAATTTGATTCACGCCTTCCATCTTATATTCCACCGGGTCTTCCAGGGTAACGATATTGATTTTAACGTTTTTAATCGCTACCAAGGCTGCATACAATGTTGTCGACTTCCCTGACCCGGTTGGGCCGGTCGAAAGCGTCATGCCATGCGGCTTTTTAATCCCCTCAATAATGTTTCGATACGCCCTGCCTTTAAATCCAAGCGACTCCAGCGTCAGCATTTCAGAATCTTTATTCAGCAAACGAATAACAATTTGCTCGCCCCAAACGACCGGAGAAATCGCAATACGCAAGTCTACCTCTTGCTTGCTGACTTTTATGACGAACTGACCGTCTTGAGGTATGCGATGCTCATCAATCTTCAGGTTAGATAGAATTTTTATGCGTGAAACTAAGGCCGGTTCGATCGTTTTGGGCAGTTTCATTGTTTCCTGCAGCACGCCATCGATCCGGAAACGGATGCGTAAATCTCCCTCCCGCGGTTCAACATGGATATCTGAAGCCCGACTATTAACGGCGTACTCCAAAATGGTGGTAAGGGCTTTTGAAATCGGAGCATCTTGCACCAAGTTTTGCAGCGACTTCGCACCGGTCTTTTTTTCATTTCTCTCATCCTGCTCGGTGGCATTTTGGACAATTTTTTTCAAATCACCGGTTATTTCTGCGGCATACTGCAGCATAACCGTCTGAACACCTTCCTGCGAAGCCATAAACGTAACCAGCGGCTCGCCGACTTTCCGATTGAGGTAATCGACGGCTTGAAGATTAGAGGGGTCCACCATAGCCACTGCCAGGCGCCCATCGACTTTACCGAACGGAACCGCCATGTATGCTTCGGCCGTCTCCCTGGAGATCATGCTCAGTATTGGTTGGGGCACCACAACCCCGGAAAGATTAACATACTGCAAGCCGCTAGCCTTGGCTAAAATACGTGTCATTTCCTCGTTGTCGATTAATCCGGCATCAAGCAAAATTGACATGAGCGGCTGGCTCTCGTGTAACGCCCGCAGTTTAAAATCATCAAGCTGCTGCTTGTTGATGATACCTTTTTCAAGCAATAACTCTTCGACACCTTGCTGGGTGTTGGCCGACAGCATCCTAGTTTATCGGTTTAAACGGTGTTTGGTTCCCAATGCCAGAGTTTAGGTCAGGCGGAAGGTAGAAATCTTTCACCTTTTCGGAATCGGTAATTTTTTCAATCAATTCAGGAGCATAGTCTGACTTTATCGGGCGTACATCCTCGTAGGTATAGCGGCCTTTTTTCGAGTCGCTCTTGGGGGCACCGAGCTGGCTTGCAAAGAGAAGCCCGGCAAACGCGATTATTGCGCCGGCAACGGTGAGCTGAATTATTTCTTTCTTTTTCACTCGAGCTCCTTCAGCGGATCTTTTATGTCCGATTTAACTTGATAAGCGGTCTCTACTTCAAGCGTAGCCTTCATAGTGGCATCATTTCCTTTGATTTCGGCAGCCGTAACACGCATGGGGCGGGATGATGCTTCAAGGTTTTGTAAAAACTGGAATAGGTTTGTATACGAACCATCAATTTCCGCGTTGAAACTAACCTTTTGCGGCACGGGGGTAGCAGCCGATAAACCGATATCACTGGCTTGTTCTCCCGACGCATCGGGGTTGATGGACTTTAAGGTTATACCTGATGACTTGGCGGCAAATTCAATTAAGCTCACAATCTGAGGGAAATCGGGCGTAATAGGAAGGGCGTTTTCAATTAACGCCTGGCGCGGTCCAAGCTGGTGATACTTTTCAATCAGACTGGTAGCACTGGCAATCTTTTTATCGTAGTTTTTCTGAACGCTGATTTTTTTAGCGATCAACCTGGTTTGCATAACCGCGTCTTTGCCTAAAATATAGGCGACATACCCGGTAATGCAAATCGCAAATATGCACAGAAGCGCCATGAG
>DASVGB010000131.1:0-3710 GCA_036379755.1 Candidatus Saccharimonadia bacterium
ACGGTCGGATTCAAATTGCTAATACCTCAAATACCGGCTCGCCAAGTGCTGGCTCCACGGTTAACTTCAATACGATCACGAACCCAAGTATTAGCGGCAACAACCAAAATACCTTTTATATTCGGGTTGTAACCTATTCCGATGATGCCTGGACTACGCCAATTGATTCCGGGGCAGTCGCCGGAAGCGTAACTAATCAAATTCAAGTTACGGCTTCCGTTGATGAAACATTAAACTTCTGCGCATTTCAAACCGGCACAACCTGTGCAAACGGGACCGGTACGACCGTTGCGCTCGGGACACTAAGCAGCTCGACGGCAACGAGCAGTACTTCAAAGCTGGTTGCTGGCACCAATGCCACATCAGGGTACGTTATTCAATATACGGGGGCAACCTTAACCAGCGGGGGCAATACCATAACGGCAACTGGCACTGCTGGAGCCACCTCTTCGACCGGCAGTTCTCAATTTGGTATTAACTTAGTTGCAAATACGGCGCCGACGGTTGGTTCAGCACCTTCCGGCGGAACCGGTGCGGCATCTACCAACTACGCAACCTCAAATACCTTCTCCTTTGTACCGAGCACCTTGACGCAGGTGGCGGCTGCGGCTGCAGCCTCTGCCGATACGCTCTTTACGGTTTCCTATCTTGCAAACATTCCCGCTAACCAGACGGCCGGCGCTTACTCTACGACCCTCACCTATATTTGTACTGCGACCTTTTAAACATGAATGTCCTATCTCCAAATTGGACCAGGCGGTTGGCTCACATTGCCATTGCCGCCCTTCTTGTTTATTTGGCGGTTCCGTTCAATGTGAACGCTGCTCAAATTAATGCCCGCAAGCTGACATTAGGAACTTCGAGCCCCTTGGCCAGCACAAGCTATACCTTTAATTTTACGGTCCCAACCACGGGAACGATTGTGCTAAGCTGGGAGGCCCAAATCTGTACTACCCCATCGGGTGCGTGCACTATGCCAGGAGGTTTCGTAAATTCCAGTTCGATTACGCAGCCTACCGGACTCGGTGATGCTACCGGCTGGACAGGCAATACAGCCACCGCTGGAAGTTTGCGTATGTCGAATGCCACCAACGCAACGACGCCTGCTGGCAGCCAAACCGTTACTTTCAACGCCGTTACTAATCCTTCTACGCCTAATCAAACCCTTTATGCCCGGATGACCACCTATTCGGCGGCCAACTGGACCGGTTCGCTTGATACGGGTACGGTCGCAGCTAGTACGGCCAACCAAATTCAGTTAAGCGGTACGATGGATGAATCGTTAGTATTTTGTACCGGCACCAGTATTACCGGCACCAACTGCGCAACGGCAACTGGCACAACGGTGAACTTCGGTACCTTTTCAACCAGTGCTACCCGAACCGGCACATCCGTAATGGCGGCATCCACTAATGGCCAGAGCGGTTACAGCATTGCGCTTACCGGAACGACGTTGACTTCAGGATCAAATACTATTACAGCCATGGGCACTCAGTCGCCAAACGGAGCAGCCACTGCTTCGAGTATTGGTACGTCGCAGTTTGGATTAAATTTACGTGCCAATACCGTACCGACGGTGGGAGCTGATCTAAGTGGCACGGGTGGTGGTTCCTACGGCACTAATTACGGCATCGCTAACTCGTTCCGCTTCTTTACCGGGGATTCGGTAGCGGCATCAGCTGCCGCTACCGATGCCAACACATTTACCGTTTCTTACATCGTAAATGTTGCTGGCGGTCAGCCTGCTGGTATCTATACCGCTAATATGACCTATATTTGTACGGCAACCTTCTGATACTATGAAGGGTATGAAAATGCTTCGCTTACTATTAGGTGTGTGGCTTTCCGTGGTGTTTATTGCAGTCGCTACCCCTGCACGTGCGGCCGCACCACCCGTAAATGTTCCATCGGCAGCACAAGGACTAGAGATTTCTCCTCCGGTACTAGAACTCAACGCTGATCCCGGACAAACGCTGACAGTCCAAATCCGCTTGCGCGACGTATCAAGCGGTCCCTTGGTGGTGCGGGCAACTGCCGATGATTTTGGAGCTAAAGGTGAAAACGGGGACCCCCAAATTCTCTTAGATGAGAAAGAGGCTACCCGTTATTCTTTGAAATTCTGGGTTCAACAGCCCTCCAGTTTTACCTTAGTACCGCAGGAAGTTAAAACGATACCAGTGAGAATCGTAGTTCCGGCCAATGCCGAGCCGGGAGGGCACTATGGCGTGATTCGGTTTACTGGAACACCGCCCGAACTTGATGGTACCGGTGTATCATTGACAGCCAGTATTGGGGCCTTGGTTTTACTACGGGTTTCCGGTGATATAACAGAAAAACTTGAAGTTCAGGAATTTTTCACGAGCAAGACACATGAAAAAGCCAGTTTTTTTGAAACCGGCCCCATTGGTTTTACTGAGCGCTTGCGCAACGAGGGAAGCGTGCATGCAAAACCGGTTGGATACGTAGCTGTCTACAATATATTTCATAAGCGAGTTGCCCAGTTGGCGGTCAGCAATCCAGCGCGCAATGTGCTTCCCGATAGCATTCGGAAGTTTGA
The DNA here is from genome assembly GCA_036379755.1 of Candidatus Saccharimonadia bacterium. Classification (GTDB taxonomy): domain Bacteria; phylum Patescibacteriota; class Saccharimonadia; order UBA4664; family SCTI01; genus JASLFZ01. The sequence goes on from DASVGB010000131.1 coordinate 2,558, forward strand.
GCAGCAGCTTGAAACCAAGCGGCTATTTGGACGGTATACCGCCCAAATGAATGTTCGCTATGGAGACAATAAGAAGCTTTCTAGTAAAACCATTAGTTTTTGGGTAATACCTTATAAGCTAATTCTGGCTGTGATTATTGCCATCGTCCTGCTTGTCTTCCTGCTACGTCAAGGACTGCGCCGTTACAACCAATGGGTGATTAATCAAGCATCACAGCGTCGATAAACCCGGACGCCTCGGTATAGCGCTTATGCTATAATCCCAGCAATGGGAATGAGAACGGGGCGCTTACATCCGCATCATCATACTTCGTATCCGGTTTTAGCGTTACTCCTGACGCTTACCGGATTGACCTTGCTCGCTCTGAGTTTCAGAACATCGGCCGCCACCTTAAGTACTTCGGGAAGCATTAATCTTAGGGGCGTCATGCCAGGGCCGCCACCGTCTTCGGCGCCCACTATAGATACACCCTCAAACGGGCAACACTTTATTAAGGTCCCAGTTGCCCTAACCGGCAGCTGCTCGAGCGGATTGAGGGTGGTGGTGGTGCGCAACAATTTGCTGGCTGGCCAGGCATTCTGCAATACATCAAGCAAATATGAACTTTTAGTCGATTTGATCCCCGGTAAAAATGATTTATTTGCCCGGCAGTATGATACGTTGGATCAGCCAAGCCCCGCTTCGCCGGTGATAAGCTTGTTTTTTGATAAGCCGGTCGGGGCCATCACAACCTCGCCCGGTCAACCGCCAATTCCTACGTTAGCCAATCCAGCGGTTGCGAGCCAACCGTTCCTAATTTCAAGTACTTTGAGCGGCCTTAATCTTTTTCCCGATACCGAATTTAAACTGCCGATCGAAATAGCAGGAGGGATAGCACCGTATGCTATTCATGTTGACTGGGGAGATGGCGGCAGTAGCTTATTGAGCGCTAGTAAGTTTGGGTCATTGAATGCGCCTTATACCTATGCTACTCCAGGTGTTTATAAGGTGGTAATTCAGGCAACCGATGCGAACGGGGCAGCCGCCTATTTTCAAACTGGCCTAACGGTTAATGGGAAAACAGTGGTCCCGCCTGCAACTACCACGCCTGATACTAAGATTGTTATCCTATGGCCAATTTTTATCGTTATTGTAGCGCTCGTTCTGGGATTC
>DASVGB010000132.1:0-7924 GCA_036379755.1 Candidatus Saccharimonadia bacterium
GGTTAACTACGGCTGCGGCTTGTGGGATTTCTGCCCCCACATCATGGTGATCGGTGATTACCAAATCGAGTCCGTTTTGCTGCGCCCACTCGGCTTCTGCTACTGAGGTAATGCCGCAATCAACCGAAATTACCAAGCTTACACCTTGGCTTTTTAGTTCCTCAAGCGCCTTAATGTGTATACCATAGCCTTCGTCGTAACGATCCGGTATGTAGGTAAGCGGGGTCAGGCCGTGCAGCTGCAGAACCTCAGCCATCAGAGCGGTTGAAACAATGCCGTCAATGTCATAATCACCATAGACTGCAACCTGTTCACGCCTGGCAATTGCTTCCGTAATACGCACAACCGCCGCTTCCATGTCGGTCATACGGTAAGGGTCGGCTAAGGCGGTATCATAATTGGGAAATAAAAAGGCTTGGATGGATGCGTCGTCATCCAATCCGCGAACGTGCAACAGTTCTCTCACGAGCGGCGGCAATTGGGATGTGAGAGGTTTCTGCGGTGTTGCTGTTGTAGATTCCACCTGCATATTTTAAGTATAACAGGCTTGGCAATTTTGTTGCTACGCTAAAAGTCTTTCCCTGTAAAAAATTTAGCTAATAGCTTGACGCTTGTTGGCCTGCGATTTCAGGACAATGCTCTGAAGTTCTCGGTATAAAGTAAATTTTTGATTGGCGGTGTAAACATTGGTGTTCGATTGGCGGCTGGCTTTTACGAAACCAATTTCCTCGAGTTTTTTAAGTTCTCGTTGAACATTGCCGGGATCTTCTTTAATCATTTGCGCCAAACCACGAACATGAGCTTTATAGTCAGGATACTTGGTAAACACGGTAATAATCTTGCGGCGTGTTTTTGACGTAATGAAAACTTCTAGCATTGTTTTTCTTACAACCCTTTCTTAGGCTCTGCTCACTCGGTACTACTAATATGGTAGCGGACGAGGATGATAAATGCAAACTGCTTTTGCTTAATTAGCTCGGTTCGGATTTCAAGTTTTGGTTTTTTGTAAGCTTTGAGGGCAGTGCCCGTTTTTGCTGCCAATTATGCCATGTAACAAGGAGTGGCGAAGCGGTCAAAATTGATGAATAAGTTCCCGAAGCAATGCCAACGATTAAGGCCAAGACAAACAGCTTAATTGATTCACCTCCAACCAGATAGAGGGCTAAGAGGGCCAGGAGTACCGTTAGTGAGGTATTCAATGAGCGGGCCAAGGTTTCCAAAATGCTGGTGTTCACAATCTCTTCGAAACTCCCCCGCTCACGGCGCAAGTTTTCCCGAATTCGGTCAAACACCACAATCGTATCGTGGACCGAGAATCCGATTACGGTCAAAACAGCGGTAATAAACAGCGAATCAATCTCAATGCCAGCCATTACTCCCAATATCGAGAATAAGCCAATGAGCAGCAGAGCGTCGTGGAGCATGGCAACGATTGCCACCAGGCCAAACTGCCAGGAGGTCATAGGCGGCGGGATGTTGCGAAATGCGAAGGCAATATAGAGCACAATGGCTACTGAAGCCAGAGCAACACTTAGGAGGGCGTTACGGGTTATGTCACGGCTAACCGATGGCCCTACGGTCTCAAATGAAACTTCCGGATGACCTTTTGCTGCAAGATCCTTGGTCAAGGCTTGATGATTGCTCTGCTGAACCTTGGGCTGTGCTTCGTCGCGGTACCGGACTACCGAGTTTGCCCCGCTGCTTACAATACTGACGTCCTTTAGACCTAAACTTCCGATTTTATCCTGAATGTCGCTTTGGCTAATCTGGCCTTTCACTTCAAGATTTTGACCTCCCTTGAACTCAATACCCAATCGCAAGCCGAACATCACCAGTGAAATTGTGCCAGGAATAATTATTAGCAAGGAAACGGCATACCAAAGCTTACGCCTTCCAATTAAATTCATGCCGCTACCTCGCTCGATTTTAGCCCGTAAGCCGACGGGCGCCGGCCTAGCGAAGTGCGGATAAACAAGCGCAGGAATGTCCGGCTAATAACTACCGAGGTAAACAAGCTAATTAAAACGCCAATCCCTAGCGTAACGGCGAAGCCTTTAATAATCGTGGCACCAAAAAGGTAAAGAATAACGCAGGTAATCAGGGTGGCTGCATTTGAATCGCGAATCGACGTCCAGGCCCGGTCGAAACCAGCCTCGGTGGCGGCCACGAATGACTTACCGGACCGTAGCTCTTCTTTCATACGTTCAAAAATCAGAATATTAGCGTCCACCGCCATACCAATACTTAATATGAAACCAGCGGTCCCGGCCAGGGTTAGTACAATCGCATACGGAGTTAACGCCGTCAGTTTATAGACGGTAAGAGTAATTAAGGTATAAATAATCAACGCCAGCACCGCCAAGAAACCGGCGGTCCGATAATATGCAACCATAAAGATGGCTACCACTATCAGGCCGATAACGCCTGCGAGCAGACTTTTAGCAACCGATTCCTTGCCTAAGCTCGGCCCTACACTGCGCTGCTGCACCAAGTCAATCGGTATCGGCAAGGCACCGGCATTAATCTGCTGGGCAATGCTACGAGCTGCCTCGATATCTTTAAAATTACCGGAAAGCTGGGCGTTGCCATCGGTAATCGCCTGCGAAACGGTTGCCGGACCAAACACAATCTGATCGTCAAGTAATGTCACCAGCTGTCCGTTCTGCTGGTTAATACGCGTGGTAAGCTGGCCGAACTTAGTGGTGGACTGCCCGCCCTTCATTTTCAAAGACACGATGGGCCGGCCGGTTTGCGGATCGAAGTCCGGATCGGCCCGGGAAACATCTTTTCCGGTTACATTTGTCTGCACCGGCTGATTACTACCGGGAGCAAGCTCCAAAAACATCAGATTAGCGGTGCGGCCGATTTGATTGATTGCCTCGTTCACATCGGCCACGCCGGGAAGGTCAACGATTACCCGGTCGGAGCCTTGGCGCTGCACCGTAACTTCAGCCGTACCGGATGGGTTAGCCCGCTTTTGAATAACATCAATCAAAGAAGTCATCGCCGTTTCACGCTCGGTTTTGGTAAGCTTTTTCAGCTCGCCATCTTTAGCCTGGAAGACCAGTTCGGCCCCTCCCTGCAAATCAAGTCCCTGCTTAACGCTCAGATTGGTGTTTTTTAACCCTATCTTCTGCAGCAACTGCCCTTCTTTCGGATAGGCAAGGACGGCCGTAACCACAGCAAGCAAGAGGATTAACCAAAATTTAACGCGTAAGCTCATCATCGATTCGTTTCAGTGTAGCGCAAAACAAATTGGCCGACAATCCGGCCGGACCTTTATTCAACGGTAATCGCGACAGTATGGCTTGGATTGAGATGATCATGCATGCCAAATGTGCCGGTTTTCTTCGGTGTTACTGATTTCGATTGGCCGGCCGATACATTACCCACATTCAGTTCGGGATTCTCGGTATGTTGCGGGTGCGGATCTGAAGCAGGTTGAATCGATGAAGAGGTCTTATTTACAAATGTTAGGGTTTGCCCGGATTTAATTGTAATGGTAGTAGGGTTAAAGCCGTTATTATCGTAATTAACGGTAACCACGGTGCTTTCTGAAGCTGGCTGATCAGCCGCGGGTTGCGGTGTAGCGGCCGGTGGGGTGGTTTGGGATTCAGAGGTTGATTGTTGGCTGGTTTCGTTGGCTGCAGGCTTAGTGGCCAACCATACAGCTACGCCAATTACGACAACGAGAATAAGTCCTACAATAATTGAGGCAGTTCGGTTCATACTATTTCTCCCTTTCGTTTAAGACTTACCATTATACCAAAAATGCCTCCGCCAGATAAGCTACAATACTCCCATGAGCCTGCCTCCTAAACAGTACGTGCTGGTAGCACCGTTAACCTATACCGGCACCGCCTCAGCCGGATTTACCTACGAGATTGATGCAGCCGCAAGCATCGCTGCCGGACAGATAGTAAAAGTACCTCTCGGGAAGCGTCAAAGCCTCGGAGTTATCACGGCCGTGGCCCCAAAGCAGCCTTCATTTCCTACGAAACCAGTGATCGAGGTACTCGATATGACACCCCTTCCTCTGCACATAGTGGAACTGGCGTCTTGGCTTAGCGCCTACTACTTTGCTAGTCCTAAGGCGGTCTGGCAAACACTCTTGCCGTCCGGCATAACACGCAAGCGGCGCGGCGCTAAGGTTCAGCCGGAAGGACTTATCTTGAAACCCCAAAATCAACCGCTAACTCCAGACCAGCAGAAAGCCTTTCGGGGCATTATGAAAAGTGATGATACCACATCGCTTATTCATGGTGTTACCGGATCGGGCAAAACCCGGCTCTACCTTGAACTAACCGCCACTCACATCAAAGCCGGTCGATCGGCAATTATCTTGGTTCCGGAAATTGCGCTAACGCCGCAGCTAATCGCTCTCTTCGAAGCGAGCTTTCCCGGAAGGGTTGTCCCCTTTCATTCCGGGTTAACCGAAGCTCAAAAGCATCAAGCGTGGCAGCGCGCCCTGGAAAGCCAGGAGCCTTTGGTTGTTGTGGGACCGCGTTCAAGCCTATTCCTGCCGCTGGCTAAACTAGGCTTGATCGTTATGGATGAGTGCCATGAATCCAGCTACAAGCAGGAGCAGAACCCCCGCTACCACACAATGCCAACCGCGGCTAAGCTCGCCCGCCTAGCCGGAGCAAAGCTGGTCCTCGGCAGCGCTACGCCCGGCCTAACCGAGGTCTACGCCGCTGAGACCGGACGCATTACCCTGTATGAGCTTCCCAAGCGGGTTGAAAACCGACCGCAGCCAACATCGATTATTGTCGACATGCGCGACTCGGAGCTGCGCGGACCAAGCAGCCTTATCTCGCGTCCCCTCTTAGATGCCCTAAGGCAAACATTGGACAATGGACGCCAGTCCCTGCTCTTTTTAAATCGCCGCGGAACGGCTTCCAGTCAGATTTGCAACCATTGCGGCGAAGTCACCCTCTGCCCAACCTGCCAGCTGCCTTTAACCTTTCACGCTGATCATATGAAGCTAATGTGCCACTTTTGCAACTACCGCCAGGTGCCGGAGGCGGTTTGCCCGCACTGCGGAACGAGCGAACTGCGCTACGCTGGCGGCGGTACGAAACGAATTGAAACTGAAATTGAGCAAGCTCTCCCTCATGTGCGCGTTTTCCGCCTCGACAAAGACAGCGCCCAGCCGCAGGAACTTCCCAAACTCTATGAACGGCTGCATCAGGGCGAAATCGATATCCTGATTGGCACCCAAATGATTGCGAAAGGATTGGATCTTCCTAATATTGATACGGTTGGCGTCGTTAATGCCGATTCCATGCTGCATATGCCGGACTTTCATTCGGCCGAACGCACCTTTCAGCTGCTGACCCAGGTTTCAGGCCGGGCCGGACGGGGCGATCGTCCGGGAAAGGTCTATATTCAAACCCGCACTCCCGACCACCCAGCAATCCAAGCGGTGAAAAACGGCAATTTTTGGGATTTTGCCAAAAACGAGCTGGCTCAACGCCGGCTCCTGGGCTACCCGCCCTTTCGTTATCTGCTTAAGCTGACCTATTCTCACAAAGACGAAGCGACAGCGGTTAGCGCCAGCCAGGCGCTCTATGATACGCTAAAACAGAACCCCGCTGTGCGGGTTTTGGGTCCGGCACCGGCGTTTCATGCCCGGCTCGGCGGCCAGTTTCACTGGCAACTTATTATCAAGGCAGCCGATCGCCGTCATCTGGTAGTAATCGCTTCCACATTGCCTTCAACCTGGAAAACAGACCTAGACCCCATCAACGTTTTATAAAGGAACTACTTCATTCATATGGCCGCCAAAGCACCCCGAGACAGCATTATCCATATCCCCGATCCGCTTTTAAAACGCAGGAGTATGCGAGTGGGGCATATCGATAAATCAACCGAGGCGCTGGCTCGCGAAATGATTCTGGCTACCTTGGACTGGGAGGGCACCCGCGAGCATGAATTTGGCGCGGCACTGGCAGCGGTTCAAATTGGCAAACCTTACAGGGTGGTGGTAATCCGGGATGATTTCGAGAACAAGGATCAGAAGAGTTTCGGGGTGTTTATCAACCCGGAAATTGTTAAACAAGAGGGCGAACTCGAGGAGTCCATGGAAGGTTGTTTAAGCGTACCAGATATTTACGGGTCGGTCGCCCGCTATCCTAAAGTAAAGGTTCGAGCGCTGAACTTGAACGGACAGCCGATTCGCATTACCGCCACCGGCTTTTTAGCACGCGTGCTGCAGCATGAAATCGATCACTGCGAGGGCAAGCTGTTTACCGACCATGTTCACGATGCCGATAAGCTGTTCCGGCTCGGCTCCAACGGTAAATTCACCAAATACTCTGCAGGGCGCTAGCAGTGAAGTCTTCCCTGGTCTTTTTTGGCACCGGTCCGGTAAGCCTGCACTGCTTGGACGGCATTCATGATCATTTCCAGATTGAAGCCATCATCACAAAGCCCGACCGCAGCTCGCCAAGCGGTATGCAGCACCCTCATCCGGTACGAACCTGGGGAGAACAGCAGGCTATACCGGTATTCCAGATTGGCAATGAAGCTGAACTAAAAGCGTTGTGGGACTCACATCGGTTTACGAGCCTGACGGGTCTGGTCGTTGATTTTGGTATTACCATTCCGGAATTGGTAATCGATAGCTTTGAGCTGGGCATTATTAACAGCCACTTCTCGCTTTTGCCGCTACTGCGCGGTGCCGACCCTATCAGCTTCGCTATCCTGGAAGGCTTGCCTGAAACCGGTGTAAGTATTATGCGGATTGTTCCGCGCATGGATGAAGGCGATCTGCTTTCGCAGGGGTCGTATAGACTTCCGGAAGGGATAACTACTCCGGATTTAACCGAAAAATTGGGTGAGATCAGCAATCAAATGCTGGTCAGGGACTTACCTCGATACATTAGGGGTGAAATCACACCGCGGCCGCAAGATCCGGCTATTACACCCACCTACAGCCGTAAATTAGCCAAGCAAGACGGCCAGATTGACTGGTCGAAGCCGGCTGCCGTTCTGGAACGAGAGGTTCGGGCATTTATTGGATGGCCCGGCAGCACTGCCAAACTGCATGGGCGCGATGTTACCATAACCGCTACCCACATAGTGGTGGGTAAGAAGTCAGCGATTGATAATGCCTCCCCCGGGACACCAATTCCCCACCCCGAAGAACCGCTGCTCATAACAACCGGCAAGGATTCGCTAGCCATTGACCGGCTTAAACCGGCAGGAAAGCGTGAAATGAGCGCAAGCGAGTTCGTTCGAGGCTATTCCAAGCCGTAATCACATATCGTACAATGCAACATATGTACAAGAAACTCCCCAAAATGGTGCGCCAGCTTATCGTCCTCATTATAGGCGTACCAATTATTAGCCTCGGTGTCATACTTTTGCCGCTTCCCGGACCAGGATGGCTGGTGATTCTATCGGGTTTATATATCATTTCTCGAGAGTTTGCCTGGGCCCGCAAGTACATCGATATTATTGAAGCGAAGCTGCGCCAACTGGCCGCAAAAATTAAAGACAAGCAGAGCGAGCTGAAAGAGAGGGAAAAACCGGATTCAGGAAAGCCGAAAAATAGCCGTTGAGGTAATTACTGCTCTTCTTTGGATGCGGTCAACATTTTTTCGACAACCTCGCCAACCGTAGCTACATCTTGGCTCAGCGCTGACTTAACCTGTGTAACCTCGCCATCAAGCAACTCAGGGTACTCAGGATAGATTTTCAGGAGGTACTCGTATGCCTCATCCTCCCCTTTTGACTCCAGAAGCTCATCGAAATGCTCAAGTTCATCGACAGTTAAAACCTCGACCAAACGCACAGCTATCCGGTTTTGCACAATCTGGGTTAGTTGCTCAGCTAGTTTATCCTTCTGCTCATCGGTAGCCCCTCGAAGGCCTATCTGATTAAAAAAATCATCGTTTAAATCCATGCCACACCTCCTTAG
>DASVGB010000133.1:0-12761 GCA_036379755.1 Candidatus Saccharimonadia bacterium
TGGCATATTTTTTCGCTAGTTTTTCAACCTGCGGTGCAAGCTTGAGTGCCTCAGCTACGGCATCCGGCAAGGATTCCAATGCCCGCACAATCTCTCGTCCCGTGCGCAAACTTAAATTACGGGCCTTTCCTACCTGCAATCCAACCATTAACTGGCCGACTACCTGAGCCGTAAAGGCTTTGGTTGAAGCCACCGAGATTTCCGGGCCGGCATGCAAATAAACGCCGCCGTCGACTCCGCGGGCTATCGATGAACCAACCACATTAACTAAACCAAGGGTTGGCACCCCGCGCCGCTTAAGCTCGCGCAAACAAGCCATGGTGTCGGCCGTCTCCCCTGACTGTGATATCAGTATCGCTAAGGTGCCCGGCGTTAAGGCCGGATCGCGGTAACGAAACTCCGAACCGACTTCCACATCGACTGGAATACCGGTCATCCGCTCCAATAAGTATTTCCCGACCAGTCCGGCGTAATAAGCGGTGCCGCAGCCAATAATCAAAAAACGCTCTTGCTGGCGTAAAAAGTTGTCGTGTACGTTCAAGCCCCCCAAGTGACTGGTCCCGCCTTTCAGATCCAGCCGACCGCGCAGTGCATTGGCTACTGAGGTTGGCTGCTCCATGATTTCTTTTAGGAGGAAATGATCATAACCGGCCTTTTCAATAGCCGCAAGTTCGAGTTTCAAAGTAGTTACCGAGGGTTGATGGGTGCGACGGCTTAAATCAAACAGCCGATAGTCGCGGGCACGGCAAACCGCTACCTGGTCATCTTCTAAATAAACCACTCGATCAGTATGGCCAATAATAGCGCTGGCATCGCTGGCAATGTACATCGAATCATCCCCTATTCCTAGAAGGAGCGGACTGCCACGGCGGGCTGCCACCATCACGCCGGGATCGTCGGCGCTAATAACGGCCAGTCCGAAGGTCCCTTCAACTTGGCTTAAACTGCGGCGCACCGCTTCTGGCAGCTTGCGTCCTTCGCTGAGCTCATGATTAATGAGATGCGCCAGCACTTCCGTGTCGGTATCGCTGTGGTAGGATTTAACGCCAAATCCGGCCAACTTTTCCTTTAGTTCGGCATAGTTTTCAATAATGCCGTTATGTACCAACGCCACCTTGCCTGCTACGTGAGGGTGAGCATTGCGTTCACTGGGGTTGCCGTGCGTCGCCCAGCGGGTATGGCCAATCCCGGTCGAACCGGCAGCATCATCCGGCACCGCCGCCGCCAGTTCGGCTATCTTGCCTTTACGCTTAATAACTTCAATAGCACTGTTGTTAAGCAGAGCGATGCCGGCGGAATCGTAACCACGGTATTCCATGCGCCGCAGGCCGGACAGCAAAATCGGGGCGGCCTGCTTAAGACCGACGTAGCCAATAATGCCACACATGCCTTACGCGTCCTGCCGGATTAAGGCCAGTACTTCGTCGCGCTTTTCTTCCATTTTCTGCTGTGATTCGGCTTCAAGCGTTAGGCGGATCAACGGTTCATTATCGGAAGGCCGGACCACGCAGCGCCAATCAGGATAACGGATTTCCAAACCGCTTAGCTCATTCATTTTTGCATCGTGATAGCGCTCGCGTATCCGGGCAATAGCCGCGGGAATGTTCGGCACGCTTGAATTAATTTCACCACTTAAATGATAGATTGATTCCAGCTCTTCAACCTTTTGGCTTAACTTGCCCGAAAGATTGCTAGCATACTCAAGAATGGTCATCCCAGCCAGCAGGCCACAGTCGGCACCCCAGAAATCACGGAAATAATAATGCCCGGAGACCTCGCCGCCAAACACCGCTCCCAGCTCCTTCATTTTCTGCTTTATATATACATGGCCCGGCTTCCACACAAACGCCTTACCGCCGGCTTCTTCAATCATAGCTGGCACCACATCACTGGCGCGAATGTCATATAACACGGTTCCGCCGGGATGGTGTTTAAGAATTTCCGCAGAAAGCAGAGCCGTCACAAAATCGCCCGGAACGGTTTCACCCCGGTCATCAACCAGCAGGCACCGGTCGCCGTCAGGGTCAAAAATCAAACCAAGATCAGCACCGGTTTCAAGCACTTTTTGACGCAGAGGCGCCTGGTTTTCAGGTTGAATCACATCGTTGCCGTGGCCGGGAAAGGTGCCGTCCGGTTCAAAAAATAGGGGAATAATTGAAATCGGTAGCTTGTCGGCCAGACGCTCCCACACCGGTCCTTGGGAGCCGCTGGACCCATCAATCACCACCTTCAGCGGACGGAGGTTTTCGGCCGGAACGATTGTCAATACGTGATCAATGAATGCATCAACCACCGACTCGGTATGCATGGTGCCCGGCTTCTCCGCATCGTTATAGCTCTCTTCTAGCACATAGGTTTTAAACTCTTTGGCCATCACTAAAAACGGCATATCTTTTACCAATTTGAAGCCGTTGTATTCCGCCGGATTATGCGAAGCCGTAACCATAATCCCGGGCAGGCTTTTAGTGGCACAAGCATAATAAAAAGCGTCGGTTGAAACTTGGCCAATATCCACCACATCAACCCCCGAGCGAATCAAACCCTCCATTGCCCGGCCTTGCAGCTCTTCGCCGGTCAGACGCACGTCGCGGCCAACTACAACGGTGTGCGGATTAAGATGCCCGGCAAATGCCCGGCCGACTTGCTCGGCGGCATCAGCATCCAATTCATCCGGTACAATACCGCGGATGTCATAGGCCCTAAATACATGTGCTCCAAATTTCACAGATTGGTTCCTTAGTTAAACTGCTTTTCGATGGGAAAGTCGGTGCTGGGTTTATAGAAAGTATGGACCGTATCGGTCTTAATGACAGTGCCGCTTAAGTCTTTGATGTCGCGATAGAAGACCGTATGCGAAGCCTGCTTCGGATCCCCGCTGCCGCTGATGAAGGAAGGTCCGCGAATTTCCCCGGTTTTGGTTTTCGTGCCGAAGAAGTCGAAGGTTAAGGTCGTGCCCTGCATATGGGTCTGCATTAATATGTAGTGTCCGGTATCATTCTTAAACTTAAAATCTACTTGGGGATAGTATATGGTAGCATCTATCCCCGGGACACCATAAGGAGCGGTATAATAGCTGACCGCAAATGAATGGTTAACCCGCTGTAAGATTGGCAATCCGGCTAGCAAGGCTGCCCGGTAGGCAGTGGAGCTAACTTGACAGAGGCCGCCGCCATATTGCTTTTCGGTACGATCGGCTAAGATAACCAACTCCGGTACGTAACCTTGCGCCGGCCCCACATCACCCAAAATTTTACCGAAAGAAAAAACCTCGTCCGGCTTTAATAAAATACCATTATAGAGCGCTTGGCCTACCCGCACATTCGTAAGCCGGGTTGAAGGTGAGCCCGGGAAAAAGGTTTGCCCCTGGCTGATTCGCTCCTTAATGCCGAGGCTATCAAGATTGCGTTCGTTGACTTCGGCAGGTGTTACCTTGCCCGGCAGGGTTACCGAACGATCGGTGCCGGGCTTGCCCAATGCAGCAATGACCCTCCCCACCGACTGAACCTGGTCGAGCGATACCCCATCCTGGCTGGGCTGGGCAATCGTTAGCTTGTCGTTTTGCATCGTCAATACCGCATTCTGCGGCGTTTTATCAATTTTGGCCGCGAACTCTGACACATAGGCAGCTACCTTGGACCTGCTGAGCGTTAGATGAACCTCCGGGCCGACAAATGCATCATAAAACTGGTTGATAGGATCGATGGGCAAATCGGTACGGCCTGCCGGAGTGGTAACATCAATCCAGCTGAGAATCTTGCTTTGATCAATAATTGAGGTCAAATTGCCGGTTTTAAGGGCTAGGGCCGATGTTGCATAGGTATCTGCTTGATGGCGCGCGGATTGGAGGGCAGCATTATCGATCGTGGGTGTAACCGTATAAACCGGCGCCACCACCGGATCCGAGCTCATGACTTCCAGCCGTCGGTTAATCGAGGCGGTCAGGCGGCCGACGTCTACGCGGTAGCCCGGGTGAGAAGGGTCAATGCCAACCGCTCCGTTAATAAAGGTTAAGCTGGCGTTAGCCACCGGACGGGTAACATCTTCATCGATGTGCGCTAGAAATGGCGCCAAACGCTCATCCTTATAATGATAGTTCGTATAGCTTGTGGTCCGGCCGGAAAGCGCCCGCAAGCGATTGCTTAACTGTTGGGCAACCCCGCCCTCGCGGCCAAAACGCACCGCACGTTCGACCGCCTGGGGCCTATAACTAACGCCTAAAGCCTTAACGGGAATGCGTAAATTAGTTTCGTAGTAGCGCACCTGCAACTGCTGCGAGTTGTACTTCTGGGACTCCAAATCGAGCTTAGCTAGAGCCTCCTCTCTGCTTAAGCCGCCAACATGCAGCCCATTCACACTTACGCCGGGATAAATCTTGCCGGCATAAGCAGCTGAAAATCCAATCAATAGCAAGAACCCCAGACCAATAATGGCAAGGGCAAGGGAAAACCAACGATAGCGCAAAAGAACCGACATATTCATACAACGTATAGTATAGCTAAATCAGCCAAAACCGCCTGCATTTACTTGGCCGCTGCTTTACGCGATTGCAACTTTTTAGCGGCATCTCCTACCAACTGGGAACGCGATTTGTCGCACACCAATAAACCATCCGGGGTGTCCACCACCACCAAATCGGAAAGGCCAATAGCTATAACCGGCTTGCCGGTTGTGCTGTATACCATAACGTTCTGGCTATCCTTGAAGCTAACATCGCCTTGTATGACGTTATGGTTCTTGTCTTGGAGGATCTTATGCAAGTCCTGGAACGAGCCAATATCGGCCCAGTCGAACGCCCCGGGCACTACCAGTAGTCCTTCAGCTTTTTCAATGACAGCGGTGTCAATCGGCTGATTCTTTAAGGCCAGGTAGCGTTCGCTTAACGCCGCCGGATCATCCATGGACGTAGCGAGCGCTTCATACCCTTCCGCCAAATCCGGAGCATATTGCTTAAAGGCTTTCTTCCAGGTTTCAATCGGGGCGGCAAACAAACCAATGTTCCACAAGTAAGTGCCTTCTTTTATATATTTGTGGGCGGTAGCGGCATTCGGTTTTTCCATAAATGACTTAACTTCATACAGCTCCTGCCGGCTTTTAACCGGGGCACCGCGATGAATGTAGCCGAAACCGGTAGCAGCATAGGTGGGGCGTACGCCAATCAGGGTGATTCGCGAATGTTGGGCTGAAGCACCGGCTGCCGCCTCCACTGCTTTCGCAAACTCTTCTTGATCGGCAATATGCGAATCCGCATGGAAAAAAACCACCGGTTCGGTCGGAGGATGATTTTCAGCCAGCACCGCCAGTGCCAGCACTATGCATGAGGCCGTCCCGCGACGGCCGGGCTCAGCAATAATATAGTTGCCGGGAACGTCTGGTAGCTGATTATGTACTTCACCTACTTGGGATCGTTCGGTTATGACATAGACGGTCGGGGTAATTTTCCGCGCGCGCGCCACGGTATTTTGCAATAACGAAGTTTTGCCGGTTAAAGCCAGCAGATGTTTAGGGTAGTTAGCTTGGCTCAGCGGCCACAGGCGCGTACCTGATCCACCGGCAATAATCACAATTATCATGGTTAGATTATACAGGAGTGATGAGGGTAGCTAGCAAATTCGTCTGCCAACCAGTAAAATGCCACATATGAAAGTCTTTATTGCCGGTGGAGCCGGCTACATCGGGGGAACTACCGCTCATCTGATGCGCGATAAAGGTCACGAGGTCATCATCTTTGATAATTTCTCCACTGGCCACAAGCACAATGTTGACGATTTTGAATGTATCGCTGGCGACATAACCAACCGCAGCGCGCTCGAATCCGCCCTGCAAGGTAAAAATTTCGACCTGGTTCTGGATTTTGCGGCCAAGCTGCGCATTGCCGAATCGGTGGCGCATCCTCATGACTATTTCACCACCAATACTATGGGAACCTTGAATGTTGTCGAGTCCGCACTGAAGTCTGGTGTTAACCATATTATTTTTTCTTCAACCGCTGCTGTATATGGCGAGCCGGAAAAAGTTCCGATTGATGAGATGGCGGCAATTCGTCCAGTCAACCCCTATGGAATGAGCAAGTTTTTAGCTGAAAACATCTTGCGCAGCTACCAAGCAACCCATGCATTAAACTGGGTGGCATTTCGTTATTTCAACGCCGCCGGAGCCTACAAGCAAATTGGCGATTACCCCGACACGCAGCACTTAATCCCCTGCATCCTTGATGCTCTTCATGACAAACGCGAGCTTAAAGTGTTTGGTTCCGACTACGACACTCCAGACGGCACGTGCTTGCGCGACTATATTCACGTGGTTGATGTCGCCGAGGCTCATGTGCTGGCTGCCGAGGCAATGGTTGCCGGAAAAAAGCTAAACCAGGCGATTAACCTCGGCACCAATCACGGTTCTTCGGTCTTGGAAATTATTCAGGCCGTTGAAAAAGCCGCCGAAACCAGCGTTCCCTACCGGCTTACAGCACGACGTCCCGGCGATAGCGGCAGTTTGATTGCCTCTAACCTTATAGCCAATCAAGTGCTCGGCTGGCAGCCGCAGTTTGGCCTTGAACGTACGGTGGCCGACGCTGTGAGTTGGCATAATGACTTTTTCATCAAAGCCTCATAGCCTGGCTAGTCTGATCTGCTCTTGATTAAGATAAGGCTTCCTTTTATACTGCTTAAGCATAGGGGCGAAACATGAAAAAGACCGCCAAAAACAAAACGATCATTACTGCACTCGTAATCATAGCGCTCGTAGCTCTGAGCGGTGCGGCTTATGTTAAGGTGGGCCAAAAGCCGGCTGAGCAGACCGCCACCAATGCTGAAACGTCCGCTTCCACCCCCAGTCCCGGTCCCGCTGGTCCTGCTCATGACACTCCAACTTCAGCATCTCCTGCTGCGTCTACCCCCCAACCTAATCCCAGTCACCCAGCTTCAACTACCCTCGCGAAGCCCATTGGGCCGAACAACAATACCAGTAGTGTCAGCCTTTCCGGAGCAACCAGCATGGAATCGGTCTGCCGTTCAGTGCCTGGTGCTTCGTGCTACATCCAGGCTAGCAAGAGCGGCGCAACGATAAGGGTCAGCGATGCTAAAATTGTCGGAAGTAGTGCTGGCAGTGATGGCGTAATCTTTAGTTGGGACGCTAAACAGTTATCCGCCGGTCAATGGCAAATCCAGGCGATTGCCACCAAGGACGGACAAACCGCCGCTTCCGATTCTCAACTACTTAGGGTACAGCCTTGATGAAACTTTTCCGACTTAGCCTGTTTGCTTTACTGTTAATCTGCACCAGCCTTGGACTGAGTAATACCGCCCATGCTGTCGACTACAGCAACTCCAACATGATGGACGATCAAATTTTTGATAATACCGGCAGTATGTCGGAAGCTCAAATTCAGTCATTCCTGGCTTCCAAAGGTCCATGCCTGCCGAACTTCCAAACACCCAATTTTTACTTTGATGGTACCTCCTGGCACTACGGTGACATTTCCAGCACTACCCCTCCAAGCGACAGCGTTAACTATCCCCATCGTTGGCAGGCGGCATTTGGCCCGGCCACTATTGGCGCATCTACGGCCATTTATAAGGCCAGTCGGCAATGGGGGCTCAATCCGCAGGTTATTCTTGCCACGCTTCAAAAGGAGTCCAGTTTGGTAGCAGGCACGGCTTGCGACGGATGGCGCTATAACTCTGCTATGGGCTACGGTTGTCCCGATTCGGGCGGATGCAACGCTAAATATGTTGGTTTTACCCGCCAAGTCCTATGGGGATCATGGCAGCTTAAGTTCAACAAGGAACGCGCCTATGGCAACACCGCATGGGATGGTGATGATGCTATCACTTATGTAGGATACATGACCGAAGGCGACCGAAGGCGTTGCGGCACCTGCCCACTAGTGCATTACGACGGTAATGCCACTATCGACGGCCAGCAGATTCATATTGAAAATGGAACTACCGCCTCGCTCTTCACCTACACTCCTCATCTTAATCAATCATTCCCGGGCATATTCGAGAGTTGGTTCGGCTCAGTTCGCGGGATTACCTATGCCTGGAGCTATGCCGGGCAAACCACAAATAAGTCGTTAACTAGTATTCGCGCTGGGGAAACCGCTACCTTTACGGTGAGCGCCCGCAATACCGGATTTAATACCTGGACGAATAGTGGGCCTAACCCCGTCCGCCTGGGAGCTAGCCGCCCAAATGACCGCTCCAGCATCTTTGCCACCAATACCTGGGTGAGCCCGGCCAGACCAGCTACGCTCAAGGAAGCTAGCGTAGCCCCTGGTGGAACCGGTACCTTCACGTTTACCGTCAAAATGCCGGCTACTGGCGGCAATTACCGAGAGTACTTCAATCTTCTCGTTGAAGGAAAGATGTGGCTAAATGACCCAGGCCTCTATTACGATATTACCGTAATACCAGATGTTTACTCCTGGTCGCGCGTCGGCCAAGCGGTTTACGCCAACTCCTCGAAAGCCGCCCCCGTAGATGCTGGCAATCTTTCGCCTGGTCAGACGGTATGGTTTGTATTAGTTGCCAAGAATACTGGCAACACCGCTTGGTTAAATAGTGGCACTAACCCCGTCCGCCTCGGCACCGAAGGACCCAAGGATCGCCATAGCCGCTATGTTAGTCCGGGATGGCTTGGACAGAGCCGCCCAGCCAATCTTTCAGAGGCAACTGTCGCCGTCGGGGCCAATGGTACTTTCGAGTTTCCTGTGACTGTACCAGCGGGGGGAGGCACTTTCATTGAACGCTTCAACCTTGTGGCCGAAGGAGTCGACTGGATGAACGATGTAGGCCTTAGCTATTTTACGCGCGTTAATCACGGCTACAGCTGGTCGCTGATAAGCCAGTATGCCTACACCAACAGTGCGAAAACAACGCCCATCAATCTTGCCAATCTCACACCTGGGCAAAATGCTTATGTCGGTATTGTGGCGCGTAATACCGGTAGCTCCACATGGTACCGTACCGGCGCTTACCCTATTGATCTCGGCACCTCCCGCCCGCTTGACCGCATAAGCGCCTTTACGGCAGCCGGTTGGCTAGGGGGAGCCCGGCCAGCCAGAATGGTGGAAACTGCGGTTGCGCCCGGTCAAAATGCTACGTTTGAGTTTAACTTTAACGCCTCAGCCGCCGGCACCTACCGTGAGTACTTTACCCCAGTGGCTGAAGGCATTACATGGATGAATGACATTGGTTTGAATTTCTATAGCGTAGTGCATTAGACTTCCGAAAAGACCCTAAAATTGCTATACTGAATCAGTTAAATCCCGGAGGAATTGTTGTACAAACCCAAGGAGCAACTTGGCGTTGGCCATTTAGCCATATCCGATAAAGAAAAAAGCTACGTCAATCAGGCCCTCGACAGCAACCGCTTGTCTTATGGCCCTTTTTCTAAGCGTTTTGAGCAAGAGTTTGCTGCCATACATGACTCCAGGCACGCCATAATGTCTAACTCTGGGACCAGTTCCTTGCAGGTTGCACTAGCTGCATTAAGCGAAAAGTATGGATGGAAAGCTGGAGATGAGGTTATCGTTCCAGCTGTCACCTTTATCGCAACCTCGAATGTGGCTATCATGCTTAATCTTAAGCCGGTGTTTGTTGACGTTGACCCCAAAACTTACAATATTAATCCCGCGCTGATTGAAGCAAAAATTACCCCGCGGACGAAGGCAATTCTGCCGGTCCACCTTTTTGGTCTGCCGGCCGATATGAAGCCAATAATGGAGATTGCGCGCAAGCACAAATTGCGGGTGATTGAAGATTCCTGTGAAACCATGTTTGTAAAGGCCTACGATAAACCTGTGGGGTCATTTGGTGACATCGGGTGCTTTTCTACTTATGTGGCACACTTCCTCGTAACGGGCGTTGGGGGCCTGAGCATCACGAGCGATGACGATCTAGCGGTTATGATGCGCAGCTTATGCAATCACGGCCGCGACGGCATTTACCTTACTATCGATGACGATAAAGACAAGCATGGCAAGGAACTATCAACCATTATTGAGCGGCGCTTTAACTTTGTGCGGCTTGGATACAGCTACCGCGTTACCGAGCTAGAAGCAGCTCTAGGCGTAGCCCAGCTGGAAATCAAGGATAGTATTCTTGAAGCCCGCCAGGACAACGCAAAGTATTTGATAGACGGCCTTAAACCGCTTGAGGCTGCCGGTCACATTCAGCTTCCTTCGGTGCCCAACTATGCCGAACATGCCTTTATGCTTTTCCCGGTTGTGGTTAAAGATCCTGCGTTAGGCAGCTCCATGCTAACCTATCACTTGGAAGAACACGCTATCGAAACCCGCCCGATGATGCCGCTTATTAACCAACCTTTTTACGTCGAACGGTTTGGAAACATTGAAGGCGCGTATCCAACCGCTCAGTGGATAAATAAGGGGGGCTTTTATATCGGCTGCCATCAGGGTTTTACGCACGAAGATCTTGATTACATCATTCAAATCTTTAACGACTTCTTTCGGGGCAAGTAATGAGCTTCTGGAAAGACAAACAAGTTGTTGTTACCGGGGGTCACGGCTTCCTGGGCGGTCACCTGGCCAAACGGCTTAATGCCGAGGGCGCGAAGATCTCGACCCCGCCTCACTCTGAGTATGATTTAGTTAAGCTTGAAGATGTGCGCCAGATGTACGACGATCATCCCGGCACCGAAATGGTGATTCATCTGGCTGCCAAAGTCGGCGGCATCGGCGCCAATCGCGAGCATCCCGGCTCGTTCTTTTACGACAATTTGATGATGGGCGCTCAACTGATGCATGAAGCGTATCTTCGCAAGGTGCCAAAGTTCGTGGCGCTCGGAACCGTCTGCGCCTACCCCAAGCACACTCCCGTCCCTTTTAAAGAAGATGATCTCTGGAACGGCTATCCCGAAGAAACCAACGCACCTTACGGGTTAGCAAAAAAAATGATGCTGGTGCAAAGCCAGGGCTATCGCCAAGAGTATGGGTTTAATTCCATCTTCCTGCTGCCGGTTAACCTTTATGGACCAGGCGACAACTTTGATCCGGCAACCTCGCATGTTATACCGGCGCTTATTAAGAAATGCGTAGACGCTATTACGAGTAACACCGAGGAAATTGTGGTATGGGGGGATGGCTCGCCTACCCGCGAGTTTTTGTACGTTGAAGATGCGGTTCAGGCTATCTTGCTGGCTGCTGAAAAGTACAATAGCAGCGAGCCGGTTAACCTGGGGTCGTCCTTTGAAGTATCGATCAAAGAACTGGTCGAAATTATTGCCAAAGAGACCGGCTTTAACGGCAAAATTGTATGGGACGCCAGCAAGCCGAACGGCCAGCCTCGCCGCAAGCTGGATACATCCCGTGCCGAGCAAGAATTTGGCTTTAAATCGGCAACTACCTTTGAAGAAGGACTCCGCGAAACAATTAGCTGGTACCAACGGAATTCTTCTTAAATGGACGCTCTCACAAAGAAGACTGCCAGAAATTCGAGCTACAGCACTATCGCATTCATTTGGCCGATACTCCTAGCTTTTTTTGTAACGCCTTTTATTGTTCACGCTTTGGGGACCGAACAGTACGGAATCTACTCGCTGGTAATTGCCTTTGTTGGATTCTTCGGATTCCTTGATCTGGGAATTGCCCCTTCGTTGGTGAAGTATGTCTCGGAATACAACGCCCGCAAGGACGATAATGCCATTAACCTTCTCTTCAACTCGGCACTATTTCTCTACCTTACTATTGGGATCATGGCGGCATTTTTAATTGCCGGATTTGGGAGATTTTATGCGCCCGATGTTTGGAAAACCAGCGCTGAAAATGCCCCACTCCTCCAAACTGTTTTGTACAT
Source organism: Candidatus Saccharimonadia bacterium (assembly GCA_036379755.1). Lineage (GTDB taxonomy): Bacteria > Patescibacteriota > Saccharimonadia > UBA4664 > SCTI01 > JASLFZ01. The sequence goes on from DASVGB010000133.1 coordinate 11,814, forward strand.
CGCCGCCATTGGTTTTCTCATTAATATGGTGCTAACCGCCTTTTCTGCCCTTCCCAGCGCCCTTCAACGCTTTGACATCACCAGCAAGATTAATCTGGTAGTTACAACGATATCTACAGGACTAACCGTGCTCTTATTGCTAGCTGGGGAAGGTTTAGTGGCAATCGTCGCCCTTGGCATATTTACCAGCTTGGCCGCGCTGCTCGTTTACCACTTTATTAACCGACGCCTACTCCCGGCATTGCGTCTAAAGCCTCATATTGACCGTAAGATGCTGAAACTGGTTCTGGTGTTTGGCGGCTATGCCACCATTGGCACGCTGGCCTCGGTAATCCTTTTGCAGCTCGACAAATTCATTATTGGTGCAACCCTGGGAGCCAGCGCCGTTGCCTTTTATGTCATTCCAGGAAACCTAGCCGTAAAAATCCATGGGACAATATCGGCCCTGACAGCAATCATCTTCCCGCTTAGCTCGGAACTATTCGCAACCGGAAACCTAGAGCGGCTACACAGCCTTTACTTCCGAGCCACTCGGCTGGTTTTAACCTTTATTACCGTCGCGGTTACACCGATGTATGTGTTCGCACACCCCTTCCTGCTCCACTGGATTGGAGTCAGCTTTGCACAGAACAGCACGCTAGTCATGCAGTTGCTGCTAGCTACCTACTCTATTCTGAGCCTGACCGCTATTCCCTTCTTTGTCTTGTATGGTGCGGGGAAGCCGAAGATGGCGGCCCTCTTTTCAGTTATCTCGGGGGTTCTGAATGTTGCGCTTATTCTTATACTAATCCCCCGCTTCGGTATTAACGGGGCAGCTTTTGCTTATTTGCTATCGGTGCTGCCCTGCATTCTGTTTGTACGCTACGTCGAAAAGAAGGTATTACGGTTGTCGGTCAGGGCGTTTTATGTCGGCATCGGTCCAAGGTTAATGGTACTATTCGGGGCTTC
>DASVGB010000134.1:0-5759 GCA_036379755.1 Candidatus Saccharimonadia bacterium
GTTTATTTTTGCTCATTTTATCAACCCGCACTCCCCCTATGTATTCACCAAAGATGGTGGCGTTCCCACCTATAGGGGCGATGAAAATGATCTCGACATTCCGCGTCGTGATAAGTACGTAAATCAAGTAGAGTATGTGAATCAAACAATTGGCCACCTTGTTGCTGACATTAAGGCTAATGCTACGAAGCCGCCGATTATTATTATTCAGGCCGATGAAGGGCCCTATCCCATGAAGCAGCCGTCAGCTTGGCAGACCGCTTCAGCTGATACCCTACAGCTTAAATTTGGCTCCCTGGCTGCCTATTATTTGCCGGATGCATCTCCCGAAGAGAGCGCAAATGTGACCTCATCGGTAAATATTTTCCGCTTTGTTTTCAATCGTTACTTTGGGACCAGTATGCCCTATTTACCGGATTGCTCGTTTGTTTTCAATAACACCGACCGGCCATTCAAGTTTTATGCTATTACCTCCGAGTTTCATCCAGAAGATCCGGAATGCCAACGCTATAACTAATTTCAGGTATCATAGACCCTATGAATGCGCTTGATATCGCCATTATTGTTATTCTTTTAGCCGATGTGGTCCGCGGTGCTCGGATCGGGTTTGTGCGGCAATTTTTTAGCTTTGCCGGGTTTTGGGGAGGGCTCTTTATTGCTGCTCTGTTTGCTCCGCTGGCGTCTCGCTTTGGATCAACACCGCTAGAAAAAATTTCCCTGATCCTGGCAGCTGCTTTGGTCATTGGTCTCACCTTGAGCGCGCTTGGCGAGTATATCGCTAAATATTTGAGCCAGCTGGTGAAGCGATTTAAGATTCATCCGCTTGACGCCAGTTTAGGTGCTGCATTTGGAGCAATCCTGGTTGGTTTATCGGTCTGGCTGGTTTCGGCAATGCTCTTTAATGTACCGAGCAAAGCGCTGAGCGACCAAGTGCACGGTTCAAAAATTGTGAGATTTATTGGACAGGTGCTGCCGCCGGCCCCGCCGGTTATCGCAAGGATTCAGAGCCTTATCAATCCGGCTGGCTTTCCGCAAGTATTTCTTGGTCCGGAGCCTAAGCCAGGATTTGTTGAAGGCGGCGCGACCCAGGCGGAGGTAGACCAGGCAGTTGCAGCCGATGGCCTTTCTACGGTAAAAATAACCGGTAAAGGCTGCGGCGGTGAACTGGTAGGTTCGGGTTTTGTGGCCGCGAACGGATTGGTCGTGACCAACGCCCATGTGGTCGCTGGTATTACCGAGCCCTTGATCTTGGATCGCACTGGAGTGCACCGAGCAGTGGTTGTGGCGTTTGATCCGAATCTGGATGCGGCGGTATTACGTGCTGGAGGTCTGGCTGGCCCGGTGTTGCCGTTGCAAACAAGCCTGGTGGCCAATGGTACACATAGCGTTGCCTTGGGCTATCCTGGGGGCGGGCCGCTGGCTGCCGCACCGGCAGCCGTCATTCAGAGCTACTTGGCAACCGGAAGAAACATTTACGCTGAGGGAATTACCACCCGCCGAGTATACGAGATTAAAGCCGATATTCATCCTGGTAATTCCGGCGGGCCGTTAGTTCTGCCAAGCGGCGAAGTTATTGGAGTGATATTTGCCCGTTCCCAAACCAACGATCAGATTGGCTACGCTCTTACCGCTAAATCGGTTGTTCCGTTACTTGAGCGGGCTGCAACCAGTCGACGGGCGATTTCAACCGGTGTCTGTGCTGCAGAGTAAGCTGGTATAATCAAAATCATATGACCTTTCCTTCTAAACTGACCGATGACGAGCTGCGAAAAAAGCTAACTCCGGAGCAATACGCCGTGGTGCGGGAGCGTGCTACGGAACCGGCGTTCTCCGGTGAATACCTTGATAACCAAAAAAACGGTATGTACCGCTGTGTGGCCTGCGGGATACCTTTATTTTCCTCGGATACCAAGTATGAATCTCATTCCGGGTGGCCGAGCTTCTGGAAATCGGTTGATGACAGTACTATTACCTTAGTTCCCGATGATAGCCAGGGCCTGCACCGTATTGAAGCGGTTTGCAGCTCCTGTGGCGCCCATTTGGGCCATGTATTTGAAGATGGTCCGCAGCCAACCGGTCAACGTTACTGTATTAATTCGCTAGCATTAGACTTTGAGGCCGATCGCACCAAAAAAAGCGAGATTCAGCCCTAATGAAGCAGCAGCCGATTTCCTTGACGATTTTTGGAATTTCCGGCGATCTGGCATCAAGAAAGCTGCTTCCGGCACTGTATTGGCTATTAGCTGCCGGAGAGCTGCCAAAACACATGATTATTATCGGCGTTTCACGCCAAGAAATCAGCGTTGACCGGTTAATGAAAAAAGTTGCGGTTTACACCGGCAAGAAGGCTGATCCTGAGGTTATTGCTAGCCTCGGAGCGATGATCCGCATGGTCCGCATGGATAGCGGCCACGTTGATGAGTATGCCAACCTTAAGAAGGTTTATAAGTCAATTGAAACTACCGATGAGGCGGTGCGATTGCTGTATCTTGCACTACCGCCTAGAGTCTCCCGTCCGGTGATTGCGGCCATGGCTGAAGCCGGTATAACCAAAAAAGCACATAAAGATATTCGTTTACTGCTTGAAAAACCCTTCGGATTTAACTTGGCTTCTGCAAAAGCCCTGGACGCCAATCTAGGTGAAGCGGTGCATGAAAAACAAATTTATCGCATTGATCACTATTTAGCGAAAGAAACCGCCCAGAACATTACGGTTTTCCGCTTCGCCAACCCGATTATCTCGGCCGTTTGGAATAATCGCGTTATTGAGCGCATTGAAATCGAAGCAAGTGAAACTATTGGTATTGAAAATCGGGCTAATTTTTATGAACAGACCGGTGCTTTACGTGATGTGGTGCAAAGTCATTTATTGTCATTATTAGCCTTAGTGCTCATGGAAGAGCCAAAAGCCGGAGACGTAGCCGACTTTCATCGTAAGCGCCGGCGGGTGCTTGAGTCAATCAAGCCATTTAGTTCCAAGGACGTAACCGTGAGGGCACTGCGCGGACAGTATACAACCTACCGTAAGGAGGTTGGGAATCCCGACTCCTTAACTGAAACCTGGGCAGCGCTGCAACTTGAGTCCAAATCCAGGCGCTGGAAAGGTGTTCCACTCTACTTAAGCGGCGGCAAGGCCTTGGATAGCCGCCGTACCTCAATTCGCGTATTTTTGAAGGCTTCGGCACGGCAGCACTACAATTGTCTGACATTACGTTTACAGCCTCGCGAAGGCATAGAACTGCAATTGGAGGCCAAGCGTGAGGGGCTGACCGATGCAACCGAGCCAATTTTCTTAAAGTTCGCGTATGGTGCTTCGGCCGCCGGTCGCCGACCAGACGGATATGAACGAGTATTGCTGGATGCAATCAAGGGCGACCGAGCTAGCTTTTTAACCGGGCCGGAAATTCTCGCCACCTGGAGACTGGTGGAGCCAGTACTGCAAGCTTGGCAGCGCGATAACGCAGGACTGCACCATTATAAACCCGGCTCAAAGCCGCCTTTAGCCTCGCTTCATGATGAGCGCGGCCGTATTATCCCTTCATCCTAAACCTCGACGCTGATCCTTAAATACACTATTATGTGTGCCATGAGTAAGTCCAAAATTATTGCCATTGCCGACGTTGCCAACCATGTCGATGAAAATGTAACGGTTCGCGGATGGGTGCAAACGATTCGCGATCAAAGCAAAATCAAATTTATGATAATCCGAGATGTCAGCGGTACGGTGCAGTCTGTGTTGTTAACCTCTGCTAAGCAGCCGTTTGAACTTTCAGCCGACATAACCACCGAGTCGGTGATAGCACTCACCGGTAAGGCAGTGGCAGCAAAGCAGGCTCCTGGCGGCGTTGAAATTGTAGCCGAGCATATTGAGGCGCTGTCACTGGCTGATCCTCAACTGCCGATACAGGTTATTGATAAAAACGAAGAAGAGGCCGATTTAAACACTCGGCTTGACTGGCGCTGGATCGATCTGCGAAAGCCGGAAAAACAGCTGCTGTTTAAAACCTGGACGGTTATGGACCAAGCCTTTCATAATCATTTGGTTGATAACGGGTATATTCAAATCTATTCGCCCAAGCTGATTAATACCGCCAGTGAATCCGGAGCCGAAGTTTTTGAGGTGGCCTATTTCGACCGCAAGGCATACTTGGCGCAGTCGCCCCAGTTTTATAAGCAGATGGCTATGGCTTCCGGTCTGGAAAAGGTATTTGAAGCCGGTCCAGTGTTCCGCGCTGAACCTTCTTTTACCACGCGCCATTCAACCGAATTTACCGGCTATGACCTAGAACTTGCGTATGTTGACTCTCACCAAGATGTAATGGAAGTACAGGAAGAGCTGCTTGTCGCCATGATGCAAGCGGCTAAGAAAGCATACGGCCCGGCTATTTCCGAACATTACGGGGAACGTGTGGTGGTTCCGTCACGACCGTTTCCGCAGGTTACCCTGCAGGAAGCCAAGGAAATGCTTCAGGCAGCTGGCGTAAAAAGCGAGAAGGCTGATGATTTGAACCCCGAGGAAGAGCGGGAGCTTTCAAAACTCATACAAGCACGCGATGGCCATGAGTTTGTGTTTGTAACCGATTATCCGGTAACAGCCCGTCCGTTTTACCACATGCGTTACGAAGATAAACCGGGGCTGACGAAAAGTTATGACTTACTTTTTCGCGGCATTGAAATTACCACCGGCGCTCAGCGCGAACATCGGCATGAGGTGCTAATAGCCCAAGCACAGGAAAAGCACATGGATCTTGATTCATTATCGTTCTATTTCAATTTCTTTAAATATGGATGTCCCCCGCATGGCGGTCTTGGTATGGGGCCGAACCGTTTGCTGATGCGCCTGTTTAACGTACCAAGCTTGCGTGAAGCCATGTATGTGTACCGCGGCCCTCACAGGTTGGTGCCCTAACGATGCTCGCTATACGCCGTCTTATCGCAATGGCTATCTTGCTGTTGATTCCGTTTACGGCGTCGGCTGATGACGCTAGCATCTTAGGGCCACAGGGATCATTGGCACCAGCTACCACGGCTGCCACCGATTCGTCTTCACCTCAAACCGGCAGTATTTTGCAACCGGCCGGTGCATCAAACTCACCGATTCAGTCGGCCGGCGCTCAAGCGGGAGGTATTATCGTACCGCAGAGCCAAACCCTTCAGCAGACCGGTCCAGCCGATCAAATCAAAGTACTTTTAGCCGGTGAAGGCGAGGGTCAGCAACCGCTGCAACAGGAGCGGAACTATTCATGGTTGATTGCAATCGCAGGAGTTATTGCTGCAACAATTATCATAACGGCCCCCTTAGTTTGGTTGGAACGCCGCAGCTATATATCAACACGGTAATTGTGCTTGTGCTTATTCGATGCTTAAATATAAGTAATGAAGTGTCAACATTGCGGCTCGAAAGACATAATAAGTATTCAAGGGCAAAATTTCTGCCTTAATTGCGGTGTAGAGGTGATTGCCCCGCCTGTTTCGGCTCCAAAGGCGCCTAAGTCAAAAAAGACAGCACATTTTCCAGCTGCCAATGCCGGTTACAAGCCGGCCGCTAAGCCTCAGGTTTCCCAAGCATCGTCGCTTGATCATCCAAAATCAAAAAAAAGCGGCCAAAAGTCATCTTCGGTTCATCCCCTGCGGTTCGCAATTAAAGTGGCTTCAAGTTTAGCACTTTTGGCTGGCACCCTCATCTGGGCATCATTATGGTTTAAGCTTGATAATGACCTCGTACTCTACCTATCAGCAAGTGGTCTAGCGGTATTGCT
>DASVGB010000135.1:0-4673 GCA_036379755.1 Candidatus Saccharimonadia bacterium
TACTTTAATTGTTATGTTCTGGCTTTTAAGCGATGCATTAACCTCGCCCAGCATTAATTCCACAACCTGGTGCAATTCAGCCTTGGTCAATGGGCGGAATACCACAATCTCGTCGAAACGGTTCAAAAGCTCGGGTTTAAAGGTATGCTCCTTTATAAGCTGATCGGTTATCATGCTTTCAAAGTTTTCCAACTGCTGTCCCTCGGCAATGCGCTGTCGGATCTCATCGGCACCGGCATTCGAGGTGCAGATAACAATCGCATCCCGGAAGGATACCGAACGGCCATCGCTATCCGTTAACCGACCCTCATCCAGCAGCTGCAACAAGAGATTGAGGATGTCGGGATGGCTCTTTTCGATCTCATCAAGCAATACTACGGTCGAAGGACGCTGTCGTACGCCCGAAGCAAGCGTCTGACCTGCCTGGGAGTCGCTGGAGGGCGCAAGCAGCCTGCTGACATCGCTAGGCTGCTGATACTCGCTCATATCAAGGCGTACCATTGCCTCCACCCCGCCGAAGTAACTGACAGCCAGGGCTTTGGCCAGTTCGGTCTTTCCAACGCCAGTAGGTCCCAGAAATAAAAAGCTGCCGACTGGTCGTTTAGCGCTGCCGACACCAGCGCGCGACCGGCGCAAGGCATCGGCTACCACCTTAACCGCCCGAACCTGGTTTACCATGCGGCTATGAATCTGGTCTTCGAGATTTAGGAGCTGTTGGCGCTCTGGGGCGCTGGCAGAGGTTAATTTGGCACCGGTGGTAGCTTCTACCGCCCGCTGCACCGAATCGGCCGTAATAAAGCCCTGTTGAACGTACGAAGAAGCCGACTCCAGCACGGTGATGGCTTTGCCGGGGAATGCCAGCTCGGGAAGATAGCGGCCGGCCAATCGAACCGCCTCCAGGACCGCCGGATGCTGGATGATAGCCCCCGCCTGGTGCTCAATGCCAATAGCCGCATCTTGAACCACCGCCACCACTTCAGGTTCGCTCGGTTCGATAAGCGTAAGCCGCTGAAGCTGGCCGGTAAAGCCGGGGTTGCGGGCAGTTAATCCCTGCCAATCATGATCGCTCATCGCCAAAATTAGGGGAACGCTACTGTTCTTTAATACTGGCAACAGAATTTGGGTAATATCCACCGACCCCGAGCCGGCATTTAGAAAGAGCTGGGCTTCATCCAGGAAAATAATACTGTTGCGGGCGGCAGCAGCCTCTCCCAGCAAGCGCAGCATGATATCTTCCAAAGCTGCACCTGAAGCAATCAGTTCGCTGGCATTCAATGACACAACTTGGAAATAGTTGAGGCCACCGACCGCTTCAGGCTTTAAAATCCGTTCGGCCAGTGAATAGATAAGCGCGGTTTTGCCGCTGCCGACACCGCCGATCAGCGCTACCGGATGTCGTTTATCTAGAAGCTCTGTAAGCTGATGAATTAAGGGTTCGTGCAGGCTGGGAATAGTTCGGTAGTAGCCTTGCTCGATGTCCCGGCTGAGATTGGTGCCAAACCGAGATAATAAAGGCGTATAGCCGCTTGCCCAATCGCGACCAATGCCGCCAAAATATGGTGCCTGGCTCAAACCTTTTATGCTGCGCTTAGCCCGCTGCTGCCATGCAAACACCGACAGAACCTGTTCGTTGGTACGTTTAAGGTGAGCTAATACCGGTTGAATTTCTGGTACGGTAGTAAGCACGGCGACTACGACCGCTGCACTATCGATCTCTTCCCCGCTCTCTGTGTGGGCCAGTTCTGAAGCGGTTTGCCAGATCGCATCCGATTGAACGGTGGTCTTCGCAAGAATATCGCTAATTACCGTAGCCGGCATCGCCAACCGTTGCAAGACAAACGCTGCCTCCCACTGTAAACAGGCCGCCAGCCATACTTGATCGGCGCTCATCCCCGGTTTCAACCGCGCCAACAAGGTTTGCTCGACTACTAGATCGAGATGGAGGGGTTGAACCTGCCAGGCGTTTGCCGGCGGTGCAAGCCTCATGAGATCCCAGCGGTGCCATAACGAGAAAATTAACGCGGCTAAACCAAGACCAAGCAGACCAACCCCCTGCCGATATCCGCTGATGATTGCATACGACCCGCCCATCGCCAGAATCAGAATCAGACCGGCCTCTACCTTTAAGCTCCGCTTTCCCAAGCGGGCAGCGAAGCGAGCCTTTAAAGCTCTAAAGCTGCTAGGGGTATAGGCAATAGCGCTCACGGGAAAAGCCCCCGGCCAATCATGACTATGGCAAGCGGCGGCAAAAGCGGCCAGACAATAAGCACTACAATGCCAGTAATAGCGATGACAACCAGCAGTAAAAGCGCTGTTATGATTACAATGATGCGGACTGCGAAGCCAACTGCCCGGGAAACGGCGTTATCAAGCATAGCCTTGAGTCCGTCGATGAATGAATTATTGCCATACGTAATAATCCTCCTCCAGGGTGCAAATAGTGTCCGCAGTAAAATTACCACTGAAAAGGTTTGAAGAATTCGGGAGCAGTTCTTTCCAATCCCTCGAAGCAGATGCAGCCACCCGGGACCGTACCACCACTGGAAAAACGCTAATGCTAACATGGCCTTATTGTAGCATGAGATCTATCTAGGGGAGGTGTTTGCGGCAGGTGAAGCCGAGCCCGGTGAAACCGCGCCGATACTTGAAGCATAATCGCTTCCCAGTACCACCACCACATCACCGCCGGCTATAGCACCGGAGGTTCCTGGTATCGCAGCCTTCACGTTTAACAGTCGCTCCAGATACGCGATGGTGTGTGGTTTTTTACCGCGGCTATTATCAACAATAAGGCTGGTCGTATGGTCGCTGGTAAGCGCATTGCCCACCGCCTGAACCGTTACGTCTTTACCGTCGAGGCGAAGTTTTCCGCTGAATTTTCCGCCTAGGCCAGGCGTGGTGGTACCGTTCTGAATGACCAGTTTCGGCTGCTCACTCCATATAGGCGCTCGGGCAAACACATTCTGTACGAACTCCTGAATATCATCAAAATCGATCGAGGAAGGCACCAGGTCGCCGGAGCCCCGGGGATCTGCAACCAGAAACCCTCCCGGCTGCAGATTAAACACAACGTTGTAGATATTATTTTTCGGAGTTTTCTTGGTTAATTCATTGAGCCGAAGCACGTTGTTTACACTGAGATCGGTCTGAATGTTGTCGCCAGCGGCTGCCACTAGCCGTCCCAATGCAATCGGGTTCGCCAGGGTGCCGGCCGAGGTAACTTTCTGCCGAATCGCCTGCATCACTTCTTGTTGCCGTTGGGCACGACCGAAATCGTCGCCGCATGTCCCTTTACGGCAGCGAACATATTTAAGAGTGGTGGCACCATTAAGGTGATGCTTACCGGGAGCTAGCTTGAAACCGCAACGCTTATATTGATTATTGTCGCAAGGATATTCTGGGTCATTCAGTCTTGTGGTATTGGTGACATCAACCCCCCCAACCGCATCCACTACTTGGCGTAAGCCGCTGAAATTAGCTTTTACAAAATAATGAACCGGTACCCCAAGATTCGTCTCCATCGTGTCCTTGGCGGTTGGAATGCCGCCTTTGGCGTGAGCCGTGTTAATTTTTCCGCTTCCATATCCCGGAATCTTTACCCGCGTATCCCGTGGGATACTGATAATGGCAATTGCATGGCTGCGAGAGTCCACGCTTATGAGTAAGTTGGTATCGCTCAAATTTTCGCCGGCATGGCCCGGATCACCTACGCCGAGCATCATAATATTGATGCGACCAAGCTCCTCCCCTTTTAATTTGCCGAAGCCAAAGGGATTTGCGGAAATCTTGGTAATATTAAAGGCGACATACAGTGCCGCAACCGCACCAAGGACCAAAACAGTTAGACCCAGCCATTTTAACGCACGGCGCCAATGGTGCCCGGAAGAAGGCCGAGGCCCATACGGTGAGGGCGAGCTGTCAAGTTCAGCTTGATGGATAACAATTTCGTCGCTCATACCGAAACATTGTACCAAGCCGGCAGCATAAGCTCCATAGTCTAAACAGGTGACGAGGATGCTGATATGCCTCTAATTCTGCTTATGCTAAAGTTAAGGGTATGAATGAAGAGCGTGCAAAAAGCGAGCAGGAAGCAGCATCGACAGCGGCGGCCAGCGGCATCCCCTACTCCGACACCCGTGAGCTGGCTTTTCCAACCGAGATGCCCGAAGGTATAACTCGAGAATTATTAGAAGAATATCGCGTAGCACCGCTGCATCTCTATAATCCGCAGAGCTTAGAGCTAGGGCTTACCGGCAAAACCGACCGAACCAAGCTGCCTGAGCTCCAGGCTAAAGCGCCTAGCGTTAAGCTGACTTTTAAAACCATTTCTGATCCCGGCTATCAAACCATTAGCAATCAGTTGTTTTACCAAGAGTTTACCAAAGAACGCGAAGGCGACTTTGCTACCTTCGGCAAAAAGCTCGCAATTGCCGCTCCAAAACAGGCTTTTCAGGACATAGCCCAGCTGGCATTCTGGCTAGGTTCTTCAGACATTCACATTGAGCCTCAAACCGATAGTGCCAGGATCCGCTTTCGCATTGACGGCACCCTGCACCACATTACCAACGTAGCCATTCAGGCATATAAAGTTTTTTTGAGCGATCTGCAGACCAAAGCCGAGGTTACCTGGGGCTCTGATAAACCCCAAAGCGGCCGCATTAGTTTCGAGTTGA
>DASVGB010000136.1:0-17772 GCA_036379755.1 Candidatus Saccharimonadia bacterium
ATCAAGCGGCGCCCTTTTCTTAGTGCTGCGGCTAGCAGACCCGCAAGATGTCAAAATTCTTAAAAGTGCCTGGAGAAAAATAAAGCGGTGAAAATTGCTATCGTGGTTTGGGATTTAAGCGTGGGCGGCGGCACCCAGCGACAGGCCCTGGAGCTAGCCCGAGCGCTCACTCCCCACCATGAAGTAACGCTCTATTGTTATGCCTTCAATCCCGAGACATGCTACCCCGAAATCACAAAAGGGCTTAAGGTGATAAGCGTAGCCGAGAAAGTACCCCAGTATCCAGCACCCCAAAATCTCGGCAAAATATCTCAGGTTTTTTATACCGGCTATCAAATTTTTCATCTGGCTGATAATGAGATGCGAAAGCTCGAAGAGCTGATTGGGCCGGATTACGATGTAGTAAACTTCCATGATTACTATACCGAAGCCGTTGGCTACCACTATAAGCACCGTCATCCAAACGTAAGGACGGTTTTAATGTCGAACGACGTCTCATACGTCAAAATGACGGAAGAATGGAGACAAAACATTCCGAAAACCAGCTCGGTTCTCGGCTCTCTTGCCGTCAAAACCAAAGACCTCTTGTTGGCACTCGAAAAAAGACGTCAGGCCAAACTAATACGCTCATTCAACAAGGTGGTGGTCTTGGATCATCGGAATCAAGATTTATTGCGAGGCTATTTCGGCATAGAAGCCGTAGTCATACGAAGCGGGCTGGACGTAAATCATTTCAAACCGCAACGTGCCGAATTCAATAAAGTGCCGGTTATCCTGGGTGCCGGAATTCTTTTCAGGTGGAGAAGGTTTGAAGATCTCATTAGCGCCGCAGCTATTGTGCGTGACGCTGGCAAGCGTTTCAAGCTTCGGATTATTGGCAGTGAGGATTACGACCCGCTTTATAGCTCCGAGCTCCACCAGCTCGTTACAGAACTTAGCCTTCAAGATCATGTCGCCTTTTTAGGGCGGGTTTCAGAAGACACCCTCTTAAGAAATTACCAGCAAAGCGACGTCTTCGTGTTTCCCAATCACAATCAAACCTGGGGATTGGCGGTCTTCGAGGCTATGGCTTCAGGAACTCCGGTGATTGTATCGCGCACCTCCGGCGCCCACGAAGTGCTAACGGATAAGGTTAATGCCTTACTAGTAGATCCCTTGCATCCCGAGCAAATCGCCCAAAAGATCCTGGGCCTTCTTGAAGATCCGAAGCTACGCGAAGAACTGGCGCGTTCCGGCCGGGAGTTTGTGGAACATAACATTAGCTGGAAGCTCTATTCAACGAACATGCTTAACGCCTTTCACGGAAGCTCGAACAATGAGTAAGCCTCTGTTCAGTATTATTACGGTTTGCTTTAACAGCGCCCATGAAATCGAGCGGACGCTGAAAAGTCTGGAAAAACAGGTAAATCGAGACTACCAGTACATCGTCATCGACGGCAAATCAACTGATACTACCATGGCGATGATTGATAAGTATAAGCATCTAGTAACCAAGCTTGTTTCGGAGCCCGACAAGGGCGTCTATGATGCTATGAACAAAGGGCTCGCACTCGCCGAGGGAGAGCTCATCTTCTTCCTCAACGCCGGCGATGAGCTCTATGAAAACACTACCCTCCAAAAAGTGGCGGCTGACTACCAGAAGGCAGGACGCCCTGAAGTCATATACGGGGATATTATCGAGCAGCCGTTGAAAGGTGATGCTTACGTCAGAAAATTTCCCAAAATATCCTATGGTTATCTGTATCGGGACACCATTTGCCATCAAGCGCTATTCGCTCAAGCGTGCGTTTTTGAATACACCGGTCCATTCAACCTCAAATATAGTGTCTGTGCGGATTTCGACTGGCTTCTCAATGCCTACGCTAATCGCAGATTCCGCATCCACCAAATCGATGAGGTGATGTCAATTTTTTACCTCGGGGGCATGAGCAGCAAGGTCAATGGCATGGCCGAGCGACGAAGCATCATACTAAAACATATGCCGCTCAATGCTCGCGTGCCCAGGGATTTTTATGCGGCCGGTTTCAGCTTAACGAAACGCATCAAGAATAAACTCCGGAGGACGTTATGGCCAAAAACACCGTAAGCGTCCTTGTTATTACATATAATCAAAAGGGCTTTATCGCTCAATGGGTCGAGAGCCTCAGGGCCCAAACCACTCCGCCTGATGAAGTCGTAATCGTAGATGATTCTTCAACTGACGGCACCTATGAGCAACTTCAAGCGATTAGCAAGAAACATGGCTACACTTTGATGCGCACCCCCCGGAATTCTGGTCCGTCGGCAGCCAGAAACATCGGTCTGCAAAGCGTGCATGGTGACTTTATCTGCTTTCTCGATGGTGACGATTACTTTCTGCCAGAGAAAATAACCGTGCAAAAAAAGGCGCTGGAAAAGAATCCTAATGCTGTTTTGTGTTATGGTGATTGTTTAATCGACAAGCAAGGAACTATCCTGCCTTTCAACTTATCAGCTCTTATGCCGCTCAACGAAGGCGCCCTTTTTGACCAGCTTCTCTCTCGTAATAGTATGTTGCTGGGAGGGGTCATGCTGCGAAGCCGCTTAGCTGGAAACCACCGATTCGATGAAACCTTAATGCGAGCCGAGGATTATATGTACTTTTTGGAAATTTCAAAAAAGAATGATACCTTTGCGCTCGTTAAAGAGCCGGTTTTTGTCTACCGGCGGGCCAACGCGGGACTGTCTTCTCAGCGCCTCGAGACCATAGCCTGCAACGAAGAGGTTCTCCGCCGAGTAGCCGGCTGGGCCCTGCCCAAACCACAAGTCCAGCTTCTGAACGATCAAAAAACCATTATTTTAGCAGAAAAGGTTGATCTGCTTCTGAGAAGCGGTGGGGCCGGAAGTTTAGCAGCCCTTCGAGAGCTGGAAAGCCTGTCACCCTCCCGAAGCAGACAATGGCTGCTCCGGCTCTTGCATTATAATTCCTTCATTGGCCGTATGGCCTACGTGCTGTTTGAATTTTACCGATCGCTGCGTCACCCGCGGAAAAATCAAGACGAGCTCATGATGGAGCAGTTTACCCGATGAAAATTTTTGTAGAAGGCACCCCGCTATTTCTTCAGCGAACCGGAGTCGGGCAATACACTAAAAACCTTATGGATGTTTTGTTAAAGCTAGATGAACGCAACCATTACACCATATTCGGTTTTCTCTTTATTGGGAAACGGTTTACAAACAAGCCGATCCCGGAAGGGCCGAAGCTGAGCTATAAGTTGGTTCGGTACCTGCCTTCCAAGATTTTCAACGCCGTGGTGCGCAGGCTCTTTCTGCCACCGCTCGATCTTTTAGCCTTAAGTAAACCCGATATCTTTTTCTTCCCCAACTTTGTCCGCTATCCGCTCATCTTCGGTGCAAAGTCGATTGTGGTTATATACGACCTATCCTATATTGTTCAGGCCCAATTTTCGGCTTCCCCTAATCGCAAATATTTAACCCGCTATGTACCTGACTCAGTCAAAAAAGCCGACCACGTTATAACAATTTCTCAAAACTCCAAAAAAGAGATTATGGAGCACTATGGTGTGCCTTCTCAGAAAATAACTATTGTTACGCCGGCTATCAATCATCAGATATTCTTTCCGCGGCCAGATAAAGAAGTAGAGGCAATCAGGCAGAAATATGACATATCCAAGCCCTACATCTTATACGCGGGCACGCTCGAGCCGCGTAAAAATATCATTGGGATTTTAGATGCCTTTGCCGAGCTTGATGCCGGCTTGCTCCAAACGCATGCCTTGGTATTGGCGGGCGGCAAAGGGTGGCTTGACCATGAGATCCACGCCAAAATAAAAGAGCTCTCCGAGCTCGATATTATTGTTACCGGGTATCTGCCTGATGAAGACCTTCCCGCCATATACAGCGGCGCTTCACTGTTTGTTTATCCCTCCTTTTATGAGGGGTTTGGTATACCTCCGCTTGAAGCTATGGCCTGTGGAGTGCCGGTGATTACTTCTGACAATTCGTCCTTACCTGAGGTGGTAGGCGATGCCGGCATCATGATTGACGCCCACAGCACCCCGGCGCTGACACGCTCAATGCAGAAGGTGCTCACCGACCCCGGCCTAGTAAAACAATTGAGGGGGCGGGGGCTTAAGCAAGCCAAGCGTTTTAACTGGGAACAAAGTGGTAAGATTCTACTGGAAGTAATTAATACGATTGGGCGCGCATAATGGTAATTTTAGTAACTGGCGCGGCGGGCTTTGTGGGCCGCCACCTTGTGGAGCTATTGCATAAGTCCGGCGGCAATGACGTATATGGAACCGCTCTTCATCATGGCTTGGGCGACGCTATAATGAAGCAAGTAGATCTCAAGGACGGCGAATCGGTTAAGCGGTTGCTCTCAGAGATCAAACCCGAGGTCATCTACCACCTAGCCGCCTTCGCCTCCCCCGCTCTGTCCTTTAAGCAGCCCGTCGAAGCCATTACTGACACCTTGGCGATGCAAATAAACTTGTACGAAGCCAGCTTAAGCCTAGGCATATCTCCACGATTTTTGGTTGTAGGCAGCGGACAGATCTACGGCCGGGCCGACGCCACCATGCTGCCGCTCACCGAAGAGGCCGCGCTCGACTTTGCCAGTCCCTATGCAGTCGCTAAAGTTGGCCAGGAACATCTGGCCTCTATGTATGCCAAGCGTGGAATTGAATCGGTTATCGCCCGCCCATTCAACCACATCGGGCCCGGCCAGCAACCTGGCTACCTAGTTTCAGACCTATCAAAGCAAGTTGCCGAGCTTGAAAAGTCAGCTAGTAATGACACCTTGCGGGTTGGCAATCTTAGCTCTAAACGTGATTTTACCGATGTCCGAGATATCGTTCGCGCCTATTGCCTATTAGCTGAAAAGGGGAGGAGAGGGAAGGTCTATAACGTCTGTAGCGGCAAATCGACATCAGGACAAGACATTCTAGACACGCTCCTCTCTTTCTCGGAAAAAAAGATTGTGACCGAGCAGGATCCCGCACGAATGCGTCCATCGGACATCCCCGACCTCTACGGCGACGCCTCAAAGCTAAACAAGGACACCGGCTGGAAGCCAGAGATTGGGCTTTCCCAAACCTTGGAAGATACCCTTAACTATTGGCGGTCGCGGGTTTAGGCCTAATTGGCTTTCTTGCCTTCGATTTCCAGGTCGTTTTTTACCATCATCGTAATCAGTTCTTTAAAGCTAACTTCAGGTTCCCACCCGAGTTTCTGCTTAGCCTTGGTGGCGTCGCCTAGCAGCAAATCAACCTCAGCCGGTCGCATAAATCGAGGGTCTTGTTTAACAAAGGGCTTCCAGTCATCAATGCCAACCTCCGCAAAGGCTACATCGAGCAGCTCGCTAATGGCGTGGGTTTCGTTGGTGGCCAGTACATAATCGTCCGGCTGGTCTTGCTGCAACATCATCCACATACCGCGGACGTAGTCGCCGGCAAATCCCCAGTCCCGCTGTGAGTCCAAATTGCCTAGCACCAGTTCTTTTTGCAAGCCTAGCTTTATGCGCGCAACGGTGCTGGTTACTTTGCGCGTAACAAACTCATAGCCGCGACGAGGCGATTCATGGTTAAACAGGATGCCAGTTGAGGCATGCATGTTATAGCTTTCCCGATAATTAACGGTCATATAGTGGGCATATGCCTTGGCCACGCCATAAGGACTGCGGGGGTGGAACGGCGTAAGCTCGGTTTGCGGCGTTTCGCGAACCTGTCCATAGAGCTCGCTGGTGGAGGCTTGGTAGAATCGGATTTTGTTGTTATCCCCCCCTACCCTACGGATCGCCTCGAGCAGACGCAAGGCTCCAAGTCCGGTAACGTTGCCGGTTATTTCCGGTTGCTTGAATGAAAAAGCCACAAAGCTAATAGCGGCTAGATTATAAACCTCATCAGGCTGGCTGGTCTCGATTGCCTCTATGAGGGAGCTCGAGTCGGTAAGATCGCCCTCCACCAACTCCACCCCAGGAATTTCCTGTTCAATAATTGCCCGCTTGGGATTGTTTTGTCCGCGCACTAATCCGAAAACTTTGTAATCTTTTTCCAACAGCAGTTCGGCCAGGTACATGCCGTCTTGCCCGGTGATGCCCGTTATCAGCGCCCGCTTTTGTGATGCCATGCAAAAATCCCTTCTTCAATGCATTCTATAGTATCATGGGTAATTCGATACAAGCAGTATAGTGTCGTACAATAAGGAATATGATGAAGCTTAAGCGTTTAGAACACATACTGTTATGCGGCATTTTGGTAACGCTTCCCCTCGAACGGCTTCCAAGCGTCGATATTGCTGGCTCAACCGTCCGGATCAGCCAGGTCCTGGGCCTGCTGTTAATTGCCGTTGTTCTCCCAAAACTGTGGCGAAACAAGCGCGATTGGCTGAAGCCGCCGTGGCTGTTTTTAGCACTCTTTAATCTGGCCGCCTTTGCCTCGGCAGCACTCAGCTCGCGCCCCGATCACAGCATAAAAGTTGCCGGCTTTATCTTATTTGTCTCCCTGCTGGGCCATACAATAAGCCAGGTAGTTGACCGTAGCAGGCTAAAGCAATATCTGACCTGGGCGGGGATCGGCGTTGTCGGCTCGTGCTTGTTTGGCCTCTATCAGTTTATTGGCGACCTGGCCGGACTACCCTATTGGCTAACCGGACTGCGCGAGGAATACGCCAAAGGCGGCATCTTTGCTTTTCCGCGAATCCAGTCAACCGCCCTTGAGCCCTTATACTTTTCTAACTATTTGCTGGTGCCCCTGGCGGTTGCCGCTACGTATCAGGCATTTCGCAAAGCCCGGAAGACCTGGCCCATCAGCTTCCTCATTCTGATTGTTATTACACTGGGGCTTTCGCGTGGAGCCCAAGCGGCTTCCGCCTGTATCATCCTCGTGGTAGTGGGCGTTGCCGTCTGGAAGGGTCGTCTTCGTCCGGCGCTGGGCGTACTTGCCACGACCGTGGCCGCAGTCGGGGTTGGCCTGATGCTAATTGGTTTTGCCAGCATTCTCTATGAGGGAGGGGCGGGCAAGCGAAATACCGCCAGCGGCAATGTTAAATCCTTTGCTAAGCAGGCCAGCAACATTAATCAAGGGGAATCAGCCCAGGGGCGGGCCCTTACCCGCCACTTGGCCGTACGGGCTGCCATGGGGTATCCGTGGCTAGGGCTTGGGCCGGGTAACTTTGGGGTCTACGCTATGGAAAAGCGGCCAGACAAGTTCGGATCAGCCGACACCATCGTCAACAATGAAGTATTGGAGGTTGCTGCTGAAAATGGGCTGATGGGCTTGGTTTCGTTGCTGTTGTTCGTGGGCTTTGCGGCCCGTGCCGCCGTTCGAGCAGCCCTCTCTGAAAAAGACAGCTCGATCGCTGTGCTGATATGGGCGCTTCTGCTTGGCTTAGGCGGCATCGTGTTGCAATACCAGCTTTTTTCAACCCTTTACATCACCCATATTTGGGTGGCCATCGGGCTGCTGCTCGGTCTTTCGCGCCCATCGAGGCTACGCCGGTGAAACGCATTGCAATCGACGCTCGGATTATTAGTACAAGCACTGGCCGGTATGTAGAGCGTTTGCTTCATTATCTGCAAGAAAGCGACCAGCACAACCAATACCTGGTTTTAATGCTTACTAAAGATATGGGCTCGTGGCGCCCGGTATCGCCGAATTTCAAGATTATAGCGGCAGACTTTCCACCCTACAGCTTCAGGGAGCAGTTTCAGTTTACGCTTTTGCTCTACCGGCTTCGCTTAGACTTGGTTCACTTTACGATGCCGAACCATCCCTTGATGTATGTTAAAAAACATCTTATTACTATCCATGACTTGACCTTAATTAAGTACATAAATAAACGCCGCGAGGGTTGGGTGAAAAACCTTTATAAGCACCTTATAAAGCCCTTGGTTTTCAGGTCCGTCTTGAGGGTTGGGGTAAGTAGCGCCAGCCATATTATCACGCCAACGAAGTATGTAATGAACGCTATTCAAAAGGACTATGGCGTTCCCGATAAGCGCATTTCGTATACGCATGAAGCTGCCGACGCCCTAGCCAGCAAAAGCCTTGAGCCCAAGCCGACGATCGCAAAACCCTTTATGCTATATGTTGGCAATGCCTACCCCTATAAAAATCTCAAGCGCCTGGTTAAGGCGGCCGAGGAAGTTAACCGCTCAAAGCCCATCACCTTGGTGCTTGCTGGCAAGCCCGACTATTTCTATGACGAACTTAAAACCTATGTCACCAAGGAGCACATTGGCAATGTCCGGTTCGCTGGATTTGTCTCCGACGCCGAGCTGGCCTGGCTTTACCAGCACGCCACACTTTATGTATTTCCTTCGCTCTCAGAGGGTTTTGGTCTGCCCCCGCTTGAGGCTATGACCTACGGATTACCGGTTGCTGCCGCCCGCGCTAGTTGTTTGCCCGAAGTCCTGCAGGACGCTGCTGTCTATTTCGATCCTCACGATACTAGCAGCATGGCTCAGGTTATAGGAGACACACTACATGATGCGGCGAAACTGCGGAGCCTGAAACAAGCCGGACTTAAGCACGTTAAAGGCTTTTCTTGGAGGCGCATGGCAGAACAAACCCACCGGATTTACATCCAGTCCCTCGAGGCCAAATCCGACTAAGCCGCCCTAACGATCAGGCGGCGGCGATTACCTTCGCCTCGGCTCTCCGACGTTACGCCCTCTACCTCGGTCAGTATCGAATGAATGTGGCGGCGTTCGGCAGGGCTCATCATTGGCAAGGCTACCTCTTCGCCGCTAGCGCGCACCTGTTCGACCGCTTCACGGGTCTGTTCCTCCAGCTTTTCAAGTCGGGCTTGGCGGTACCCGCCAATATCAACGTGGATGTATACGCGTTCGGTAGTTTGATGACGAATGAGCATATTCATGATGTGCTGCAGTGAGGCCAGGGTTTCGCCGCGATGGCCAATCAACCGGCCTCCGGCCTCAGTGTCAACCGAAAGCTTGATGGTGTCGTCGACCGACTCTGCGTGGACGTCGGCATTAATCTCAAAAAAACTGAGCAAGTCGGCAAGATAGTGCTTGGCGCTTTCCACCAGTTCAGGGCTCATTCGGCGTCTCCGCTGGCGGCTTCTGCTTTGGGCTTGGTCTTAGCTTTAGCGTTGGCTTTCCGTGCCGCGGCCTTGCGCTGGGCCTTACTTAAAACCGGCTTGGCTGGTGCAGCCTTTTTGGCAGCAACCACAGAATTGGGATGAATCTTGTCTTCAACGGCCTCGAGCTCGTGAGCATCCCGCAACAGCACCCAATACTGTTGAAAGGCAGCAACCAGGCTGGTAAACATCCAGTAGAGGGCCAGCGCCGAAGGAAGGGTCATGGCTATTCCGGCAGTAAGCACCGGAAATATATAGGTCATGTTTTTCATCAATTTAGCCTGGTCTCCACCGGCAGCCATAGTTTGAGGCAAGAGTTGACGGGCTTGGTAAAACTGGGCGAGCCCGGCCAGAATAGCCAATCCTAAGTGGGGCTTGGTAAGGTCAATAAGTCCGAACAGCGCGGGGTGGAAGGCCGCCTTCTGCTTTATAACATCGGCCACCGGGCCCAGATTCTGCACAAAATCATACGACAGCTTGGCGATTTCATCCGGACGGACGGCGTCGCGCAGCACAATGTAAAGGGCGAAAAAGATTGGCAGCTGAACCAGCAATGGCAGGATTGAGGCAAACGGGTTGGTGCCTTTTTCCTTGTAGAGCTCCATGAGCATCTGGCTTTCCTTTTGGCGGTCGCCGCCAGCAGCCTTACGCACCTTGGCGACCTCGGGCTGCAGTTTTTGCAGGACCCGCTGCGAATGGAGCTGGCGTGTTACCAGCGGCCAAAGCGCCAATCGTACCAAGACTGTCAGCAAAATAACGGCTACGCCGAAATCATGCCCTGGCACCAAGGCATAGAGCACAAACAAAACATTAAACAATGGTTCAACAAAAATTGTGGTAAACATGCGCTTAAAACACCCCTATCATCTTAGCCCGCCGGATGGCCTCATCAAGATGTTTGGCCAGCTCGGGAGCCGGAGTTTCGGCTATATTACTATGCACTGTTATTACTATATCGTATCCCGGTGTTACTGTCGCCCAGCGTTCCGCCAGCATTGCACCGATGCGGCGCCTGATTCTATTGCGAATCACCGCCCGTTTAGAAACTTTTTTACTTACCACCACCACCCCTCGGCTGGCGACAGCGCCGCTGGGGGCGGCCTTTAGCACAAGCGGCCCGCTCACACCCTGGCGGCCCCGCCTAAACACCCGGGCAATGTCGCTGGGTTGCTTAAGACGGTTGGGGCTGGCCAGCATAAACGAAATTAAACGCTTAGCTGTTTGCGCCCTTTAAGGCGGCGTCGCTTGAGTACCAGCCGGCCGGCGCGCGTGCTCATCCGCTGCAGGAACCCATGGACCCGCATTCGGCGCTTTTTCTTTGGCTGGTACGTTCGTTTCGGCATGGGCTATATCATACGGTAAAGCTGGGCCAAGGTCAATCACGCCCTCGTCCTTTTCTCTGAGTACAAAATTGTTGTGCATTTTCTTTTCCCCCAAAATTCGAGGGTTATGCACACTTTTATTCCTTAAAGCGGTGCAGCTGTGGACAAAGTCGGCGTGTAAAACCCGTTGTGGACAAGCTCAATTATGGTTATGATTATATGGCTATTAAAACGAAGTGGGGTGTATGGAATCGCGCAAGCTGTGGCAGGGATTATTGGGTGAGCTGGAGCTCACCATGAGCGCCGGAAACTTTAACACCTGGCTGCGCAACACTTCAATTATCGAACGCGAAAATGGACATGTAGTTGTCGGTGTTCCCAACATTTATACTAAGCGCTGGCTAGAAGAAAAGTGCCGCGACGAGATTACTGAAACCCTTACCCGCATGGATGCCACGGTTCGATCGATCGAATACCGCGTGGTTACTCGTGCCGCCACCCCGCCAACCAGAGACTCCTTTATTAGCCCCTCGCCTGCACCGGGCCGCCCAGTGGTTGCTCTGGGCACCCACGCAACCGGCCCAGCCACGCTGGAGCCTGCGACCGTGCAGTCGGATCGCCGCAACCCCACGCCGCGGCTGTTTAATCCGCGTTACACTTTCGACAATTATGTGGTGGGTTCCAGCAATGAGCTTGCGTACGCCGCCTGCCAGGCTGTGGCAAAGTATCCGGGGGAGAAATACAACCCGCTCTTCATTTACGGCGGCGTCGGCCTTGGTAAAACCCATCTGATGCAGGCGGTAGGCCACGAAATTCTTCGCGCCGACCCCTCCAAGCGCGTGCGCTATGTTACCAGCGAGCAGTTCACCAATGAGTTCCTGCACAGCATTCAAACTAAAAAGACTCGCGGCTTCGCCGACCTCTATCGCAATCTCGACGTCTTGATTGTCGACGACATTCAGTTTCTTGGGAACAAAGAGAAGACCCAAGAAGAGTTCTTTCACACCTTTAACACCCTGCATCAGGCCAACAAGCAGATTATTATGTCCAGCGACAAGCCCCCGAAAGCCATACCGCACCTAGAAGACCGTCTGCGCAGCCGTTTTGAAATGGGAATGGCCGCCGACATTCAGCGACCAGATCTCGAAACCCGAGCCGCCATCGTGCAGCGCAAGGCTTTGTCGCAGGGAACCAGCCTGTCGTTCGAAATTGTAGAATATTTGGCTCACCAGTTTCAACACAACATTCGCGAGCTTGAGGGTGCGCTAACCCAGCTCATGGCTTACTGCGAAGTTCGCGGCCTAGCACCAAGCATTGGGGTGGCCCGGGAACTAAACGGATCAAGCAGCGATTCGCGACGCCGCAAGCAAGTAACGCCACGGTTAATTATTGAGAAGACAGCGGCTTTTTTTGACCTGCTCCCCACCGACATAACCGGCACCAAGCGCGACCGCGATATTGTGGTCCCCCGCCAAATTAGCATGTATCTCATGCGGGAAGAGCTTGAGTTGAGCTTTCCCAAAATAGCCTCCACCGTCGGCGGCCGTGACCACACCACCGCCATGCATTCCGTTACCAAAATCGAGCGGTTGATCGAAGTTGATGCTCGCCTGCGTAATGAGTTTAACCAAATTAAGGAACAGATCGGACGCTAAGCGCCCTGGGTAAATCCCCAAAAATCTGTGGACATTGACGTCGTTTTTTTGAGTTCTGCACATAGACTTAGTGGTTATGCTCAACCATTGCTATTTTAACCCCCGGCCCCTCCACGGCTTGGCCACAACCATAAGCGTGTTTACCCACAGCCTCCAAGCCGCTTTTGCTTGGGTGTGCGGGCAAAAACCAGTGGTTATACCCATCTTCCACTGCCCCTAAGACTATGCCTTGTTTAAATTAATGATTTTTCAGGTATACTTAGGAACAACAAAAGGATGTGGAAAGAATGAAACTCAGCGTTACCCAAGAAAACTTTCATAAAGCCTTGGGAACTGTTGGACGAGTGGTGAGTAGTCGCAGCAGCCTTCCGGTTTTAAGCAACATACTATTAAGCACCGACACTAACCGTTTGCGGTTGTCCGCAACCAACTTAGAAATAGGGGTCACCTGTTGGATTGGCTGCAAAGTTACTCAAGAAGGTGCGGTTACCTCCCCGGCTCGGTTGCTGGGAGAGTTCGTATCAAATCTTCCGAGCGGAAAGCTGGAACTGAGCGCCAGTGAGGCCAACCTGACCATAACAGCCCCCCACTACGAATCGCACATTAACGGCATTTCGGCAGACGAATTTCCGCTCATTCCAGAGGTGAAGGCCGATCCGGTGGTAACGTTGCCCGCAGCACTTTTTCGGGAAGCCATTGCCGAGGTGGTGATTGCGGCCTCGCCTGATGAAAACCGACCGGTCTTAGCCGGCGTTTATATGTATATTGAAGAAGATAACCTTATTTTAGTAGCCACCGACAGCTATCGTTTGGCTGAACGCCACATACCCCTGGGAGACATCCAAACGAGCAGTCTCGACGCTATAGTGCCGGCACGCACCATGCAGGAACTAGCCCGTATTTTAGCCGACAACGATGGTGATGTGCGAATGTATTTGGCCGACAACCAAGTTATGTTTCAGCTCGACAGCATTGAGCTGGTTTCACGATTGATTGAGGGGCAATTCCCCAACTATCGCCAAATTATTCCCCAGGAAGAAAAGACGGTTGCTATTCTTGATACGGCAGAGCTTGCCCGGCTCACTAAAATGGCCAGCTTGTTTGCTCGCGAAAATGCCGGAAGCATTCGGATTGAAGTGCAGGCTGAAGGAGAGATCCGTATTATGTCCTCAGCGTCCCAGGTTGGCGAAAATACTTCGAGCGCCGAATGCGAGGTTGCCGGCGACGACGGTGAAATATCGCTCAACGCTCGGTACCTTAGCGATGCGCTGGCAGCCATCAAAACCAAGCAAATTTCCTTTGCCATGAGCGGCAAGCTGAATCCTTGTGCACTGAGGCCAAGAAGCGAAAACGAAGAGGAAGACCAAGACGACTACATTCATATTATTATGCCGCTACGAACCTAACCGGCCCCGCCGAAGGCTATACTAGAGGGCATGAGCCTTACCCAGCTATCTCTTACTAATTTTCGCTCGTATGGAGAACGAACGGTTCCGCTTGATGCCTCGGTAACGTTGGTGGTGGGGCCCAACGCTACCGGCAAAACCAACCTGCTCGAAAGCTTGTTTGTGCTTGCCACCACCAAGTCATTCCGCGCCAAAGACACCGAGCTGATTGGCCACGGCCAGGAATTTTATCGGATTGTTGCGAAGCAAGACGACAACACCGAACTAGCCATGGCGTATCAGGTAAAATCCGGAAGCGCTGAAAAAAGAGTGCATCACGGCAAAACCCCGAAAAGCCTGATCGACCACCTGGGGACAATCCGGGTCGTGCTGTTTGAGCCCAACGATAGCCTGCTCATCTATGGAGGTCCGGATCGGCGGCGGCGCTATCTAGACTTCGTTTTAACCCAAACCGACAAACATTACGCCAAGTCGCTTAATCTATATCGACGCACACTACAACAACGGAACCACCTCTTAGCGGATTGGGGTGGAAATACCGCCGAACTGTTTGCCTGGAACATCCAGCTGGCCCAGGCGGCTGCCGAGATTGATGAGCGCCGCCGGGCCGTAGTCGGCCACATTAATGGCCTGGCGGTTGAGTCCTACCGCATCATTGCGGGAAGCGCAGAACCGCTCGAGTTAACCTATCACGGTACGGCAGCAGCCGCTGACTACGCGGCTTCGTTCTTGAAGCTTCTCGAGGCTGGGCTGAGCCGCGACATTGCCGCTGGCTTTACCACCATTGGGCCCCATCGCGACGACTTCAGCGCCAACTTTAAGGACGCCCCGATTGCCTCAGTGGCCTCGCGCGGAGAGATCCGTACAGTGGTGCTGGCACTGAAGATGGCCGAGCTGGCATACATCCAAGACCATACTGGCTCCAAACCGCTCCTGCTGCTCGACGACGTCTTCAGTGAGCTTGATGACTCCCGCCGGCAGCACCTCTTAGACACCCTTGGCAACTATCAGGCGGTAGTTACTACAACCAACGCCGACATTTCCAGCGAACTCGGCGCTCGGCATGCCATTATATATACAACGGAGCCCCACCATGGATAGCATGAAAGATTCTTTGCGTAAACGGGCCGACGAGCTTCGACTAGGCAGGGCCGACGAGCTTGCCGAAATCCAAGCCTACCTCGATGAACGTTACGCAGGCCAGTGCCGTGCTGCCAGTTTAAACGATGGGGTTTTAAAGATAACTACGCCCAACGCTAGCCTAGCCAGCGAACTACGCATGGGGCAGGTAGCGATTGCTCAAAAATTTAAGGTGCGCATAATAATTACGATTATGTAGACCGGATGGCTAGTATTGAACCGGCTCGATTGACACGTAGGAGTGGCTTGGAGCGGCTAACTTTATTTGATTGTAGATTGATCGATCGATCGATATGTCAAAAGGCGCCTGTCCGTCCGCAACGATTGTAAGTTTTAATACACCGTTGTTTTCAACGACCACATCGCCTTGAACCTCAAACTTCTTTACGTCCGACAGCTTGGTGTCTCGCAGTTTCTCCAAGGCCGCCTTTACGGCTACATATTGCTCGGGAAGTACAACATCGGCTATTTTTTCTTCTCCAACGACCAAAAGCCCCAGCTCCCCCGTCGGATTTCCACGTTCCTCCTCGGTGTTAGGGTTAAAGCTGTTTGGGGCGTAATCTTCCTGGCGTGGATAAAATACAATAATGAGCACAACCACTACCGCAACAATAGCCGCCCCAATGCCCACGATAAGTAAAAGTCTCTTATTCATTTCTCAAATGCCCATAAATGCTTAAGCGCTCCTTGGCCTTGCAGGAAGGATCGGCTAAAAGCGCGGGTCTCGCTGTCGCCGTGTATGCCCTTGCCGTTAGGGTCTGCCAAATAGAAGGAGTCTCCGCTTTCACTAACCTTTCGAAGAACCATAAAGTGGCCCGCTCCCGTGAAATAGCCTGGATCAACCGAAATTAACACCAGCCCGCCGTTTCTAATGGTCTTTTCTGCCTCGTCAAGATTCAAGCCGATGTCTCTCATTGTTAAATTATAGTCCTCTGCAAACACTGGGAACAATGACCACGCGGTTCCAAAAGTGTGATACTCGTCCCCATATTTATTTGCTAAGGTCAGCGGCGTTTCGGTTCCACCCTTCAGGGTTCGCACGATCATTGCCAAAGAGGTAATGCCACATCCCGATGCGCCAATTGAAGACTTTCCTGTCCCATACGGCTTGCTAGCCCACCTTGGGTCGGTTTGGTCAAAATTAACCATCTTATTTGGGCCCGTCAGGTCATATCCGAACGCCCCGGCGGTTCCGCCAGCGCCCGCTGACTCCTCGCCGTCTACGCAGTCAATTGCCGACTCGGCGTCGACGGCCAGCTTTTTCTTAAGATAATTTAAGATGTCCTCAGTGGTTTTCTTTATCTGGGGACCGGCATCGGCTTTATTAATGTAGACCGTAATAACTACTTTTCCGGCAGGAGTTGGGAACACGCCGCTATTGGCGGTTACGGGGTTGCCGGTAGACGCTCCGCTAGCCAACCCCCACTTGTTTGCCTCGGAGTTCAACCCCCAGGTTTGCGTCGAGTCTCGAAGAGCAGCTTGGGCCACTTCATATCCTGCCCGATCGTTGGTGTAGAGCTTGTGCATTGCCCGGGCGATGTTGCTAGCCGTTGTGACATTGGCAGGCCCGGAGGGCGCATCTTTAAAATAACGATTAATGTCAGTATTGGTATAGCCAAGCGAGTGCGCCATTGCCGTAATTGCCGCAAATCCCCCCGCCTGCCTAATAAGCATGTTGGCGTGTCCGTTGGAAGACCTAGCGAGGGCTGCCGTGATCGCATCTCTTACGGTGACAACGTCCCCCACCGCCAGCCGATCACCATTTGCCCCCCCATAAAGCACAGCCGAGGTTGCCGTTATCTCGTCGTCGAGGTTTACGCCGCTGGTATTGAGAACAGCATCAACAATGATCAGCTTAAGCATGCTTGCTGGCGTGTTGGGCGGATCGCCCTCGTTGTATGCCTCTAAAACATCTTGCCCCAGGTACTGTACGACAACCGAATGTACATCATTGTCGCGCGCAATGCCTCTAAGGCTTTGCGACCCGGCGGTTTCGGCCTGGACGGTAGTTTGAGAGCCTCCTAAGATTTTTTGCATCGTGGAGTTCACAAACTGTATGTAGTCACTGGTTTTGTTTTCTACGGGAGGAGCGTAGCGGTTTAAAATTTGTTTTACCGTCGTAAAGTTCGAGGGCTTCCCAAGGTAAAGTTCGCCGCTGATAAGCTGATAATATTTTTCAATCGAATCCTTAACGCTGGTGTAACTGCCAAATGAGCCGGCTGCGCCATTGCGAATGTTGAAAATGTTGTTCTGCGGCGCCGGCCCAAATCCCGCGGTGCCCATACCGGTTTCTTTTTGGGCGAACGCCACTGCCATGGCTGGATTCACATTATACTTTTCCCCAAGCAAAACCAGATTTTCGGTATTCTCCAATAATGGAGAGTTGGGGAAGCTTTTCTGGATATAGCTTTTTATTTTGGCTTGCATGTCGCCTATATCGGAAACCTTCGGGAAGAAGGGCCCTAAAAGGGGGCCTTGTCCGGCCGCGCCCTCAACCTTTTCTCCACACACCACAGCGCCGTCGTAAAAAGGAGTGTCTGGCCCGCTCTTTGCTTGCAGGGGCGATGAAGAAAGAAGCAGCGCTATGACAAGGCTAAATTGGATGAGTGATTTCATGGGAATGTTCCTACGTGTATGTGGTTACCGTGTGCGGCCATGGTGTCTGAGCCGTAGTATCCTACACAATTAACTGTTTTGCCACCACCAACACACTGTGTGCCAGGGGCTGGCGGGTTGAAAATTAATTCGTCAATTTTAAACTTTGTACGATTCGCATACAGAAACTTGTAAAGCTCGTTTCCTTCGGCACTGCCGGCGAAGTAGCCAATATCAATTGCCAACCCCCTTTCATGAAGGGTGCCCGGATCGTGGTCGCACTTGAAAGCGGTTATAGGAAGGTTGATTTGAGCATTTTCAACCACAGCAACCATAAGTCTTATAAGGGTTTCTTTGGCGGCTCCGCTGGTAATGTCGGTTTTTTGACATGGTCGTAGCAGCTTTAGGCGGTCATTAGCCAGCAGTCTTTCGCGTAGCTCTGCGTCTGCCCCGGCAACGTCACCACCGGCATCGGCAGCTTCGGTTTCGGGGTCGTTGACTGCCTCAGGGGGGTTGAGGCGGCTCTCACACTCTTGGGGCATCTCGATAGTCGTCCCGTCCCGTCCCTTCTTT
>DASVGB010000137.1:0-5148 GCA_036379755.1 Candidatus Saccharimonadia bacterium
TGTCGCCCTGTCGTTTGTACAGTCTCCCAGTGATATTAGCAGCTTGCGCCAGCGATTACACGATATGAAAGCTGACTGCGGCATCCTCGCAAAAATTGAAACCAAAGCCGCTGCCGAGCAGGTTGAGGGAATTGTGGAGGCGGCTGAAGGTGCGATTGTGGCACGAGGTGATCTGGCGGTAGAAACCTTACCCGAGCAAGTGCCGGTAATTCAAAAGCGGGTGATTGAAAGTGCCCGCCAGCACCAAAAGATCGCGATTGTGGCCACGCAAATGTTGGAGTCGATGATTCATTCGCCACAGCCAACCCGGGCCGAGGTACAAGATGTCGCCACGGCTGTAGCTCAGGGAGCCGATGCGGTAATGCTTTCCGGTGAATCGGCGGTAGGGGAGTATCCGGTGGAAGCGATAGCCTTAATGCGTCGGATTATCGTGTATACCGAAAACCATCGTTGGCAAAATATTACGGCCAAAGCGTTCGGCGAGGGTACTCAAGCTAACGCCATTTCGGCCGCGGCCATTACGTTGGCCCATAAGATGAAGGCCAAATTTATTTTGGCCGAAACGGTTTCCGGCCGGACCGTGCGCAATTTATGTTCGTTCCGTCCAGAAGAAATGGTAATCGCTGTTACCCCCAAGCAGCGGGTTTATCAGCGGCTGGCATTAGTTTGGGGAGCCCGTTGTTATTTAATTAGTGACCCAGCCACGGCGGCAGAGGAGAGCATGAGCTTGCTGCGCGAAGAGCATAATGTGGTAAAAGGGGATATTGTAGTACGGGCATCCGGCCAGCGTCCGGGAGTGGAAGGCGGCACCGATACGATTCAAGTGGAGGTAGTTTCATGAGCTTTCCTGGCCCATGTACACATTGTGCTTGGCGCGAGCATAAGCTTTTTGCTACACTTGCGGTATGAAGTTTAGAACCCTCCGCGACCTCAACCTCAAAAATAAGAAGGTGCTGCTGAGGGTCGATTATAATGTACCGGTTTCTAGCGGAATTGTTGGTGATCCGCTGCGGATCGAGGCTTCCTTCGACACCATTCGGTATTTACTTAATCGCAACTGCAGCATTATTTTAATCAGCCATCTTGGCCGTCCCGAGGGTAAAAAGGTGCCGGCATTAAGTTTGGAGCCGGTTGCCAAAAAGGCCAGCATGATGCTGCATCATCCGATTACGTTTATTCCGGAATGCGTAGGCCCGAAGGCCGAAGCGGCCGCTGCCGATTTGAAGCCCGGTGAGATAATTTTATTAGAAAATACCCGCTTTCATAAAGCTGAGGATGATAATGATCCGGTATTCGCTAAGCAGCTGGCAAGTTTAGCGGAGGTGTATGTTGATGATGCGTTTGCCAACATCCACCGCAAGCATGCTTCGATTGTGGGGGTTACTCATTTTCTCGATAGCGCGGCTGGGCTCTTGGTGGAAAAAGAGGTTAAGTATGTTTCCGGAGCATTGCTGCATCCGGCTAAGCCGCGGGTGGCAGTTGTCGGTGGAGCGAAGGTTTCAACCAAGATCGGCGTGTTGGATAATTTAATTAAGCATGTCGACCGCCTGGCGATTGGCGGAGCGATGGCAAACACCTTTTTGGCCGAAGCTGGGCATGAGGTTGGTAAGAGCAAGCAAGAGCCCGACCTGTTTGGCGAGGTCCGCCGGATTCGTAAAGATGCCAAGGCCTTCGGTGTGGAAATTGTGCTGCCCGAAGAGGGCGTGGTGGTATCGAAATCACTGGAGCATGGTCCTGGCCGGTTTGTGCATTTAAATGAAGTAGCCAAGGACGACTACATTGTGGACTTCGGTCCGAAAACGGTTGCCGATATTGTTCATCCTTTAAACTTTCACGGCAGCATTATCTGGAATGGTCCGCTTGGTATTACCGAGGTTCCGGAGTTTGCTCATGGATCGCGGCTGCTGGCCGATAATATTATTGAATCGGGTGTAGCGTGCATTATTGGCGGTGGAGAGACCGCGGCATTTGTAAATGAGCAGGGACTGCACGATGAGTTCAGTTGGGTTTCCACCGGTGGCGGGGCTAGTCTAGCCTTAATGTCGGGCAGCGAGCTACCGGGTCTGACAGCACTGCAAAAGGAGGGGTCAAAAATTCTGGCCTCGCTAGGACGTTCCTAAAGGCTCGTATTACCATAAGCGTGTTATTATAGCGGTATGAAACACTTCACCATTGTCGGTAACTGGAAGATGCATCAAGCGCCGGACCAGGCGGTGCGGTTGGTGGAGAGGCTGCAAGAAAAAGCCACGCCTCAAACCCATATAACCAACGTGCTCTGCCCGCCGTTTATATCGATACCGGCGGTTCAGAAGGTTGTTCAGAACGATCTCTTTAAATTAGGCGCCCAAAATCTCAATGAGCATGATGAAGGCGCCTATACCGGGGAGGTATCCGGAGCGATGCTGAAAGGGATGGTTGAGTATGTGATTGTCGGCCATTCCGAACGCCGCCGCTATGAGCATGAGACCGACAAGCGCATTGCTAAAAAAGTAGCGGCCGCCTTGCGTAACGACGTAACCCCGATTCTATGCGTGGGCGAAAAGTTAAGCGACAAGCAAGAAGGCCATGCCCGCCGGGTGGTCGTCGACCAGCTTCAGGGGGGCTTGAGCCAGATTACCAGCGAAGAAATCGGCATGCTGATTGTGGCCTATGAGCCGGTATGGGCGATTGGCACCGGCGAGTTTGCCGAGCCGGGCCAGGTAGAGCCGATGGTTAAGGTAATTCGCCAGACGATTGAAGAAATGTTTGGCGAATCGGCCAGCGGTTCTTTGGAAATTTTATATGGCGGCAGCGTCAGTCCCGATAATGTGAAGGCTTATTTAAAAGTAGAGCACGTCAACGGATTATTGGTTGGGGGTGCCAGCCTTAATTACGAGCAGTTCACGGCGATCATGGCGACGGCAGCCGAACTCTCCTATGGCCGCTAAAAAACTTTACTTTCTCGGTATAACCGGCCACACCATGCGCGGATTAGCATTAGCAGTCCAACAGCTCGGCTATACGGTTATCGGGAGCGACCCAGGCTCCTATTCGGTTCCCG
This sequence comes from Candidatus Saccharimonadia bacterium, assembly GCA_036379755.1. Taxonomy (GTDB): domain Bacteria; phylum Patescibacteriota; class Saccharimonadia; order UBA4664; family SCTI01; genus JASLFZ01. Next base: position 3,041 of record DASVGB010000137.1, read on the forward strand.
GCGAGGATGCTTTAGATACGGCCGGTATTCAGTGGAGCAAGCTCGCCGATCCGGCAGAATTGAAAGGCATTGATGGTTTGATTATTAGCGGCGGAACTCCGGCAGATGATCCAATGCTGGCGGCAGCCAAGCAGCGCAAGATTAAGGTGCGCTCTTATGCGGAATTTGTCGGGGAGTTGGCAAAAAGTAAGCGGCGAATTGTGGTGGCCGGCACCCATGGCAAAACCACCACCACCTCTCTGATTGCCTGGTTGCTCGAGTCGGCTGGATGCCAACCGGATTTCTTGGTGGGCGTGCGTCCTCATAATTTTGGTTCGAGCGTGCGCTTAGGCGATGGGCGGATGATGGTGCTGGAAGGCGATGAGTACCGGGCTTCAACCCTGGATGATCATTCCAAGTTTTGGTTTTACCGCCCGGATGTATTGGTTGCAACCTCGCTGGAGATGGATCATCCCGATATGTTTACTAATGTAGCAGCAATCCGCGAACGTTTTACCGCCTTGGTAAAAGCTATGCCTAAGGACGGGCTAATGATTTACTGGGCTGGCTCCGAGGAGCTTAAAAAGGTTGCAAAAACGTCGGCGGCAGCGGTGCAGTCGTACGGCATCGACGGCGACTTGCACGTGGATCATGTGGCGTTCGGGGCCGGGGGTGTGTCGTTTGACCTCTATAAGGAGGATGTCTACCAAGGTCATTTTTCAGCCCCGCTGTATGGCCAGCATAATGTGGACAATGCTACGGCTGCGATTGCGGTAGCAGCGGCCGAAGGGTTGAGCGTGGAGGAGATCCAGGCGGGATTGCAGAGCTTTCGCGGTGCGGTTCGGCGTTTTGATATTGTTTCGCCCCCCCAAGCAGCGATTCGAGTGGTTGATGATTATGCCCATCACCCCAGCGAAATTGCCGCGACCATTGAAGCGGCTCGCTTACATTTTGACGGGCGGGTCCTGGCGGTTGTTAGGCCGCACACCTATTCCCGCGTAAAAGAACTTATGGAAGGTTATCGCGAGGCGGTGCAGGACGCCGATATGGCATTTGTGGCTTCTATTGAGGGTGCCCGTGAGGCCGAGCTCGAAACCGTTGTTTCCGGGGCAGACATAGCTCGTGAAAATGGTAATCATGTGGTGTATGAACCGAACCGGCGGAAGTTGATAGAGCGGGTAGTTGAGGCGGCTAGACCCGGTGATGTGGTAGTATCGATGACAGTGGGCGGTTACGACGGCTTGGCGGCAGAATTAGCCACCCGGCTCAACCAAAGGTAACTAGCTCCGGTTCTTGGGTGAGCGTAATGCCAAACTTCTGCTCGACCTCAGCGACCACACGGTCGCGGAAGGCAAAGATCTCGCTTGGACCTTTGCGGCCGGGATTAATCAAGGTAATGGCTTGTTTGTCGTACATGCCGACTCCATTCTCTACCACGCCCTTAAACCCACATTTTTCTACCAGCCAGGCAGCCGCTAGTTTAACCGTGCCATCAGGCATTGGCCACTGTGGCATTTCGGGGTGGGCGGCATGCAGGGTTTCGGCGATCTCGGGAGTAACCCTAGGATTACTGAAGAATGAGCCGGCGGTAGGAATAAGCGAAGGGTCTGGCAGCCGGGATTGTCGAATAGCGATCACGGTCCTACGGATGTCGGCGACCGTAGGATGGGTGATGCCATCGGCAATCAGCCTAACTTGAAGCCGGGGATAGTTGGCTGGTTGGGAGCCGGAGGCTGGTGTTAGGCGCAAAGACACGCTGGTAATGACGTAACGACCGCGTCCCTCATGCTTAAACAAACTGTCGCGATAACCAAACTGGCAATCCTCGTTCGATAAGCTGACCATTGCAGCTGATTCACTATCATACGCCTCAACGCTGATTAATGTTTCATGCAGTTCTTGTCCGTAGGCGCCAATGTTTTGCACCGGAGCGGCCCCAACGGTACCGGGAATGAGCGACAGGGCCTCAATGCCATGAAGGTTTTGTTCTACCGACCAGGCTACCAGTTCATCCCAGTTTTCGCCGGCACCAACAGTAATATCGGTATATGTGTCAGTCTGGGCGGTGATGGTGCGGCCGGGAATTTCAATTTTGAGAACTACGCAGTGCAGCTTTGGCTGGCCGATCA
>DASVGB010000138.1:0-6028 GCA_036379755.1 Candidatus Saccharimonadia bacterium
GACCACCGGGGATTGCAGCGACCGCGGGGTCCAAAATAGTGACATCGCTACCCCAGCTCAGAGCATCAATTGTTTGGGCAAGATTATTCTTAAGAATTAACCGGTCGCCACTGCCGGTAAGGCCGTCGCCAACCGCCAAACTAAGTGTTGCAAAGCCACCGGCCGGAATGGTAATTGTTGGAACGGTTTTTGCAATGGCGCTATTGTCGGTTACCGTCCAGCCAGCCAAAGCTTGAGCACCGGCGGTAGGATTGTGCAAGGTAAACGACTGAACTTGCGGTAATGCTGTTGCGTTCGTAACGTTGATTGTCGTGCTGGTTGAGTTGGTATTGCTTACGGAACCGCTTGTGGCGCTACCGCTAGTGGTGGAATTATTAGCAGCTACACTACCGGTAGTAGCTGTCTGGTTCGAACTATTTGAAACCGAAACGCTGGTGTTGCTGTTTTGGGTGATCACACAGCTGGAACTGATATTCACGCTATTTACACTGCCCAGACCGGTATGGGAAATTGATACCGACGTACTTCCGACCCCGCAGACGTTCGCAGCCACAGCAGGATTCACCTGAGATATCACAATATGGTTGGTTTTAGCAGCCGTTGCTATCGTATTGTTGGTTAAGGTAGCGGTGGTCGAAAGCAGTGCAAGAGCGGTATGGGTGCTCAATACCGTAACAACCATAATGAGCACAAGCGGCCTCAAGCCATCCAGTGAGCGATGGCGTTTGGGTTGATGCCCCGACGCTACCGCGACAACCGGAAACAACGGCCCGGCCGGTAAGGGGATTAACAGGTTTTTAATATGAGAAGGCACCACATTCAATACGCGAACCATCCTCCGGTACTCATCAATAATCACGATGAAGCCTGGAAGTATTACGAGCACAATAATAGCCGGCCAGGTATGCGACCAGTCGAAAACCTTACCAAGCTGGGGGGCATGCCACATAACCTTACCAACAATGTTGCCGCCGACGATTGGCCTGTCAGCCGACTTGTTAGCGTCACCCCTGGTAAGAAAGCCAGGAATGGTACCAAGATTGTGCTGCTTTACAATCCGGTGCGTAATGGTCTGGTTTGGGTTGGCAGGGTTGGTAAACGCTACAATGTCGCCTTTATGCAACTGAGTTGTTGGGACGTTCTGAATAAGCACGAGCGAACCCGGCGGGATCGCGGGGGACATACTGCCCGTGGCTACACTCAAGGCTTTCCAGCCAGTTTGAGGTAAGCCGAAGAAGGCGAGTAACCCCCCGCAGATCGCAAATATGCTATAGGATAGAATTTTGATACTTTTGTGCATATTCCGCTCGGTTCATTTTGGTTAGAGAGGCGTTGGCGCAGTACCAGTAAAGACGATGTCGAACGAATCGACCGTTGCACTACTACCGGTCACTGCCGCCGGAGTGATGTCAAATGTGGCAGTGTAGTTACCCTCAGTATTGGGCACACCGGCGTTACCTTGCGCGCCAGCAGTTACCGGGTTACCCGGTAGCGCTACTTCGCCGGCTAGTAAAGCACCCATATTGGTAGCCTGAACCGCTCCATTGTTGTCGGTAAAGGTAACTTTCAAATTCTCCCATCCACTGAACCCACTTGCGGAAGGTGCTACGGGAACATGAGCCGTTACGATCAAGTCTACGGCGCCGCCATTTTTAAAGTAAAAAGGCAGTGGACCGCTTCCAGCTCCCGGAATTAAGTTCGTCACCGTAAAACCCGGGGCGGTTTGGGCAAACGCCGATCCATCCCACAACGTTAAATCTGCCGTGGCAGATGAAACCGTATTATTACTTAATGTTGCTGTCGTGTTTAACTGCGCAAACGTAACGCCGACTATCAGCGCCACGGTTGCACCAATCACACCGGTTGCCCGAGCGATCGCGAGAGTACTTCTACTCATATGCATGCCTCCTCAATTTGTTACGTATGTACAAGCATAGGTTGAATCACTACGGCCGCGCTTCGGCCGCATCGCTAATTTATAGCGGTTGAATGGTCGGCTTTTTGTCATCTTTGTTCGCTATTACATAAATGCAGGGAGCTAATCAATACTGCTATAGTTGGGGCATGAGTAAAAATGGTGACCACACAACCAGAGCCAAACAAATCCTCGCGCACATCCAGTACGTAACACTTGCGACCGTAACTGAAAACGGCGAACCCTGGAACAGCCCGGTTGCCCGAACGCTGGATGCCGAGTTTAATGTTTATTGGATTTCAGATAAGGAAAGCCAACATTCCCGTAATGTCCGCAACAATGGCAACGCGTTTATAGTGGTATATGATTCAACCGTTACTAAAAGCGAAAACAAGGCCGGCGTATACCTACAGGCTCAGGCGCGGGAGCTTGAAGATTCCGAGGAAATTCAGACAGCCAGAGAGCTCATACAAGGCCCGGATTCGAAAAGCACCGAAGTGTTTAGCGGAGACGGCGTACGGAGGATTTACCAGGCGAGGCCGCAACAAGTATGGATGAACAGCGTCATAATGAAAGACGGAAAATTTGTTAAAGACATTCGCGTTGAGCTGTCACTAGGCGAGCTTAGAGCAGGCTAATACTAGCACCGAGCTTATCGGCCAATGCCCCTCTTTAGGCTGAATGAGTATCAAAAAAGACAATCGCTTCATGAAATGCTTTACAAATTAATACTTTTAGGTTATTATATGGCTCTTATTAGGTAGTTCTAGGTTGTGGAGGTGCACAACGAGGGTCAAGAACTCGTTAAGTGTAAGGAGATTTGGATGTCTACACCAGGATTAGGCGGCGGCGGCAGTAGTGTCAACGCCCTTAGTAGTACAGCAGGAGTTGGCGGCGGCGTCGCTGCAGCAGTCGTGCTTCCCCAAACCGGCATATTACCGGTAACCGGAACCAATATTAGCTTATTGCTGTTCGTCAGCATTTGCTTAGCTGTTGCCATCGCGGTAAGCATGGTTGCGGCCAGGCTTTCTAAGCGCGCATTCTAACCTATTCCCGTCTTCGGGCGGGAAGAGAACTTATATGATTATTATAGTCTTAGCTTGGATCATAACAATTCTAGGCATAATCAACTTAAGCCGGATTACCCTGTATATGATTGGCGCCGACTGGCACGATGTGAACCATCATCGGCGTAAGCGCGTGATTAAAAGCCGGCCCTACCGGCCATATATTTCCATTATTGTGCCGGCCCATAACGAAGAGTCGGTAATTCTGCGGAACTTGAGCTCCATATATGCCAACGACTATGCCCGAAAAGAAGTAATTGTGATTGATGATGGATCGAGCGATAAAACGCTGCGCCGAGCCCGGTACTTTAAAGAAAAGCACCGTTTAGCGAATATGCATGTGGTTCACCAGGAAAATCGGGGCAAAGCCGGGGCAATTAACAATGGTATTATGCGCGCTAAAGGAAGCCTTGTTATGGTTCTTGATGCTGACTCAGCATTGCATGCCAGTGCGTTAGGCGAAGTTGGCGGGTACTTTAAAGACAAGCGAGTACAGCTAGCAGCGGCAAACATTAAAATTATTGAAGACGGCAGCATCTTTAACATGATGCAAAAGTTTGAATACTTACTGTGCTACCGGATGAAACGAGCGCAAACGGCCTTCAACATGGAGTACATTATTGGCGGCATTGCTTCAACCTTCCGTAAGTCGGCGGCAAAATCAGTCAACTTTTTTGATACCGACACGGTAACCGAAGATATTGATTTCACCCTTAAACTTATTCGCAACGACAACATTTCGAAACGGGTGATCTATGCCCCGAGCGTGATCGCCTACACCGAGAGTGTTCAAACCATGTCCCAGCTAATTCGCCAACGTTTCCGCTGGAAATACGGACGGACGCAAACCTTTATTAAAAACAAGCATATGTTTCTCAGCCGCAGCCGTAAGCATGATTGGCGTCTAACTTGGTTTCAAATGCCCTTTGCGCTGTTTAGCGAGTTTACGTTCCTACTTGAGCCCCTCTTAATCGGGTTCATCCTTTACATTGTGATTCGTTATCAGGACTTTGGCACGCTGCTGGGCGCGTACGCGGTAATGACCATCTACCTGGCGCTCAATGTGATTGCTGAAGAAACCGAAACTCGCCGCTCAAAACTGCGTCTAACGGCGCTCGCGCCGCTTCAGTATCCCTTTACCTTCGTGCTGACAGCGGTTGAATACGCCGCTTCAATCAAAACCTTAATTCATATGCGCCAATTAGTGCGCGGCGGCGGTGAAAGCCGTTGGAATCATGTGGAGCGATCAGGTGCAGCGGTTGAAGCTGTGCACCGCGCTGTTTAACACTATTTGACGAATGTCCGTAAGGAGCATAAGCTTTTATACAGGAGGATATTGTTCAATGTCTCGTGTATTACTAAAACGAAGCCTGTTAGTTGGTGCTACCTCGCTGATGATTGCTGGCAGTGCTTTCGCCATTGGATCCAGCACTGGGTCTGATTCCGGCAGCCAAACCACCCGTAAGGGAGATCAAAATCAGCGAACCGCCCTGACACAGACAGGGGATGACAGGCGCGGAGAGGTAAAAACCCGGCTGGAAGCCAGTAATTTAAGCCGCTGCGAAAAGCGCGAAGCTAAAATTAATGCCATTTTAACCCGCGCAGCAACCCGGGGTGAACGCCAAATTGCAGTATTTCATAAGATTTCCGAGCGCACCCAGACGTTTTACACCACCAAGGGTAGGACCGTAAGTAACTACGATGCGCTGGTGTTTGAGGTAAATTCCAAGAAAACCGCCGCTCAGGCAGCTGTCGAAGCCGTAAAAGCCACTAGTGTTTCGTTTACATGCGACGGTACCGACCCGAAAGGTGCGGCCAAACAGTTTAAGGACAACCTGAAGGCCGAAACCGCTGCCCTGAAGGCCTATAAAACCGCGGTTAAGAACTTAATCGTCGGTGTTAAAAGCGCGCAAGGAACAAGCAGTTCCACGGAAAACAAGACGAAACGTAAGACCGAAGGGGAGCAGCAATGAAACTACTAAAGAATCAATCCGGCTTCGCAATCCTTGAATTAGCGCTTATTGTGGCGGTACTTGCGGTCGTCGGCTACGTTGCCTACGATGCTTATAATGCCAAGCAAACTGCCACAAAGACAGAGGCGCCGGCAACCGTAAAACAGTCTAATGGGGTGAATGACGTACCGGCTGCACCTGAGGTTAATTCAACTGAGGATTTAACAGCCGCCGAAAAGACGCTTGATCAAATTGATCCCGAGGCTAACGCCACCGACAGCGCCCAGCTCGATAGCCAACTATCAGCGTTTTAGCACCTAGGTCGGATTAAGCTGCATGCCGGTTGTTGCGGGAGGAGTAATTAATTTCTCCACCACGCTAAAATGACTATTTTTTTCAATAACTTTTTCAACCTGCATGTTTTCATGGCCTCTTAGAACTATGAAATACCGGTTGTTACGATGTACACGGTCATAATCAGAGGTGCTAACCGCAACCATCTTCTGGCATTTTTCATTAGAACACTCACAGAATAAATTGAGGGTAAGATCATCAACCTTTGACTGCGCGACCAGCTTTTCAACGCCACGCTTAATCCGCTCGTTGTGCTTTTTAAAAATAAGCTCGTTTTCGGCCAACTTGCGCTCTGATTGTGAGTCCATTATCTAGCTCCACTTCGTCCATTAAGATATAATAGTATCTCACTGGGAACAAATGTACAGGTTTTAGAAGCCGCGCTTGCTATAATCATCTTTACATGACCACCGCTTTTCAATTTTCATTGCAAAACCAGCTTGGCAGAACCTACACGCTGCAATCATTTGCCGGTAGATGGCTGGTATTATATTTCTATCCCAAGGATGATACGCCGGGTTGCACCGCAGAGGCCTGCAGCATACGGGATTCGTACCAGGATCTTCTCAACCTTGGCGCCGATGTCGTCGGCATTAGCAAAGATACCACCAAGAGCCATGAGAAGTTTGCCCAAAAGCATGGATTACAGTTTTCACTATTGAGCGACCCCACCGGATCAACCATTAAAGCGTATGGGGCCTGGGGTAAAACCATGGTGGGCGTGAAGGGAATTTTGCGTA
>DASVGB010000139.1:0-3133 GCA_036379755.1 Candidatus Saccharimonadia bacterium
AAGTCCCGAATTTGTCCCGCTTTTCATTACGATTATTAGCATCAACATCGCCTTAATGGTGTTCAACTTGATTCCACTTCCGCCTCTCGATGGATCGCGCATTTTATATGCGGCTTTTCCGCCCATCCGCAACTTGTTTGACCGCTTAGAGCGCACCGGATTATTAATCATTTTTGCGATTCTGCTCTTGGCCGGCCCGCTGTTTATTCCGTTCATTAGTGCCATTACCGGAGCTATTTTGCAGATACTGGTACCGGGACTTTCAGCCTTATCGACGTGAGGCGGCAGGGCAGGCTATACTGAATATAGCTCTGCAGCATCGGTAGTCTGGCTTATTTTTTCTGTATGATTAATCTCCAGGGAACCTAAGATTAGCTATTACCGAGGTGATAGTCTTGCGGGTACCCACCTGCTTTTGGGCAGGAAAGAGATGCCAAGTACTACCATGCTGCGGGGTAAAGAGGATTAACACGGTGATTTCGGGGTGTGGCGCAGTTGGTAGCGCGTACGGCTGGGGGCCGTGAGGTCGCAGGTTCAAGTCCTGTCACCCCGACCAGCAATTATTTGAAGGATATGGTATAGTAGCACAGCCATTTTTCGCAGTACGAATCTGATAAGCAGTACGAACTCGGAAGAGGGGTCCTTGTATGTTTAAGCTGATCGTAGGTGCCATGATGGCTGCGGTGTTGCTTTCGGCTACCACCGCTTCGGCGTTGGCTTCCGTTGTACCGCAGCGGCTTGCTGCCACAGCCTCAGCCGACCCCGGCGTCATTCTGTCGCTTGGCGACTCGCTCGCAGTCGGGCTGCAACCGGCAAAGTTCGGGTTCAGGCCCACGCTTGGCTATGCCGGGGTAGTGGCCGAGCAGATGAGCAAGCTGATGCCTGGCATCAAGCTCGTTCGCTACGGCTGTGCCGGAGCCACCACCACGTCGTTCATCCGCGGAGGCCCCTGCCCGTTCTCCAACCCGCCGTACGGACGCGGTTCGCAGCTGATCGCCGCCGAGCGCTTCATCACCGCCAACCGCGGTCGCGTCAAGCTGGTGATGATCGACATCGGTGCCAACGACGTCGTCCACTGCGCCAGGGCCAACTTCGGCCCCCTCAAGACAGGCTGTTTGGCGGTGATGTTGCCTCGGGTGAGGAAAAACGTCGCGCTGATCGCTCAACGGTTGCGCCAGGCGGCCGGTCCCAGCCTTCGCTTGGTGGGCTTGAACTACTACAACCCATTCCTGGCTGCCTATGTGCAGGGTGGCAAGGGTAGGTCCCGAGCAATGGCGTCGGTCTCCCTGATTCGCAATAAGTTCAACGACCGGCTGGTTCAGGCCTATCGCCAGCATGGGTTCGTCGTGGCTGATGTTGCGCGGGCCTTCGGTTCGGACCTGCCCTTCAGCACGATGACCGTCCTTTCACCCTACGGACGAATCCCAGCCTCCGTCGCCAACATCTGCAAGCACACCTGGGCATGCGATCGGCGTTCGGACATCCATGCTCGCGACAGCGGGTACGGCCTCATGGCTGCGGCGGTTCTGACCGCCACTTAAGCCCTTCTACTCGCAGAGCGAAAGCCCTCCGGGTAGGAGGGCTTTCGTCTTATTTGCAAGGCCGCTTTTTGACCAATTCTGGCAAATATCGTAGAATAGGTCGATATGAGTGAATTAATCAACGATGTTAACCGCCGAGCCACCTTGGTAATAAATACCGACGGAGGTTCGCGCGGCAATCCTGGCCCATCTGCAATTGGTGTAGTTATCACAACACCTGATGGTCAACACTTGGAATCATTTGGCAAATATCTCGGCGAGGGGACCAACAACTTTGCCGAGTATAGCGGCGTGATTGCCGGCCTTGAGGCTGCCGCTAAATATCAACCCAAGACTATTCAATTTTTGCTTGATAGCGAACTGGTAGTAAAGCAGTTAAACGGCCAGTACCGGGTGAAGCATCCCGATCTCCAACCACTGTATCATCAGGTTAAAGCGCTAGCGGAGCCTTATGACGTTAGCTTCCAGCATGTACTGCGGGGTAAAAACCATTTGGCCGATACCGAGGTTAATAAGGCTCTCGATGAAGCCGCTCATAGCGCTGCCTAACCGGCTCTAGAAAACCATTATGAAAAATATCTTTAAGCTCTATCGCTATATCGCCGATGAGCGCAACCGCCTTATTTGGACGGCCGTCATCAGCGCACTTTTAAGCCTGGGTAGCACCGCGACCCCGCTATTCTTTAAGTATGTTATTGACCAGCTGGTCGCAATCGCCAACGGACAGGCTTCAGCCCAGGCAACGACCAATATAACGCTGGTTATTGCTGCCTTGGCAGGAGTTTTGCTGGTAAGCAGCTTTTTCGGATTCATTCGAGAGCGTCTTTCCGACCGCTTAAGCGCTGATCTGCTGGTGAAGCTTAATCGCCGGTTGTTTGAGCATATGATGACGCTGTCGATTGATTATTATGAGCGCACCAAGGTCGGGGAAACCATGACTAAGGTTAACAATGCTATTTTCCAGTTTATCTTTTGGCTGCAGGGGCTCACCGAAGGAACATTGTCCCAAGTGATGCAGCTGATTTTGGCAACCGCACTGCTCTGGTATATCAGCCCTCTGATTGGTCCTGTGGTGCTTCTGCTCATTGCTCTCGGAGTAACTATCCAGGCGGTACGGATCTATCAATCCAACCATATTCGCCGCGCTGCCCGCATGCAGTTTGAACTAGCTGGTGGCCATTTTAACGAAACCATCAGCCACATTGCCACCATTCGCAGCTCGGTGGCCGACAAGGCGCCGCTGGTAAAATTTGATGACTATCTAGCCGAAGCCCGCCGCTTAACCTACCTTCAGAATAATATCGAGCAGCGCGGAAATTTGGCCCGCGACATTGTAAACAATCTCGCGATCTTAAGCGGAGTCGGTATTATTGCCTGGCAAAGTTTGAAAGGGCGAGCGACTCCCGGTGATGTGGTAGCCGTTGCTCTCTATTTGCAGCAAATAACGTCTTCAATAGGTCCGCTTGGGCGCTTGCTTGTGACTACCAGCCAGGTTGAAACCAGCGTGGAGCGCATCGTCGAGCTGTTAGAAATCCAACCCACTGTCAAGGATGCCCCGGGAGCTAAAAAGCTTTCAAAGCTGCGTACGCTTG
>DASVGB010000140.1:0-9853 GCA_036379755.1 Candidatus Saccharimonadia bacterium
TAAAAGCAATCAAGTGTTCTTTTCAAACCATTCCTGCGGTCTATTAAATTGCCAGGGGTCACGAGTATTAGACTTATGGATGGTTATATGCCGCCATACACCACCAACTATGTAAGGCTCTTTATCTAGCCACTCTTGCAATTCTTTCTCGGAAGGAAAGCTAACTACGTACATTGAGCCTTTCGTTGAACCGTCGTCGTTAAGTAGTGCTGCGCCGTACCAAAGATTTCCTGACTCAAGCAGCTTATCGCCCATAGCGATATGGTCATGTCGCACAGCTTGTCTGCGAGTATGTGCTTCTTTGTCAGTTCCATCTAAGCCAATAATTACGAATTGCATATAGTTTAATAATAACAAAAAGGACGACTCTAAGCCGTCCTAGTTTGGGTGCCCAATGGTAGTCCCACGGGGAATGTCGCTGGCGCGATCTCCACTCAGCCTTAGGCTTCGTTACGGCGAACTCGGTTTCGCAAATGCAGTGCGTGCGTGACCAGAAGAAAAAATACCACCGCTGGTGGCATCCTTTCTTCTGGTAGTCCCACGGGGAATCGAACCCCGGTTACTGGAATGAGAATCCAGCGTCCTAACCGCTAGACGATGGGACCATAAAACCCAAACCAAAGTTTGGGTTTTGGGCGGCCGTTTGGCCTGTTCTTGAACACATCGTTACTGTAACAGGATTAGAGTCGTGAGTCTAGAAGAAATAGCGGCCTATGCTAGCTGCGGCTTGCTGTAGTTTTTCGGTTAGCGGACGCTGCCTCCATTCCTTTAATTCAATTGGTTTGCTGCTTTCAAGATCGTCTTCGAATTGCTTGGTTAAGCCGGTAGCCAGCTTCATGTCGTCGGCCACCATAATCGCCTCTTCGTCATGGTGAAATGAACGCGTATTTAAATTGGAGGATCCAATGATGCTGAGCGTGCGGTCGATGATAGTAATTTTGGCATGTATTTTAGTGCGCTGATACTCAAATATATCAACCCCTGCTTCAAGCAGGCCATTATAGTGATGGCGGCCGGCTTGCATTGCCTGCCAATGGGACGGATGGGGACCATTGGTTATAATTCGTACGCTCACGCCCCGCTTCGCTGCTGCGTGTAGGCTACGGCGGACTGCTGCCGTTGGTCCGAAATAGGCCGTTGAAATATCGATTGAACCTTTAGCCTCTCCTATCAACCGCGTAAAAACGTTCGTTATATTTGATCGGTTAGCGGGATCGATTGGCGCGGTATCAACGAGTGCCAATGGAATCGTTCCCCCATGTACCGGAGCCGGCTCGGCCTTTTGTAACGGCAATTGTTCGCTACTAAACCGGTTCCAGCTGGTTATGAATGAATGCGATAGCTCACTTATAACCGGGCCTTCCAGTTGGAAATGAGTATCGCGCCAGGGTTCCGGATAGCTAGGATCATCTAGCCAAAAGTCTGCAATACCGATACCGCCACTAAAACCAATACTGTTGTCAATAATTAACAACTTCTTATGCATGCGCTTATTATAGCGCAAAGGGTGAAGGGTTTTTCGGGGGTTAAACCACCTAACATTAATGTGGTCGAGACGCATTTTCTTCAGTTGATTGCGGTCAAATTCATTGGATCCATAGGCATCAATAAGCAGATAAATCTTAACCCCGCGCCGGGCTGCAGTGAGCAGCGGCTGGTAAAAAAGGTCGGACGCCTTTCCTTTTTGGTAGCAAAAATGAGCAATATAAATTGAAGTTGTGGCATTATGAATGGCTCGCAGCATAACCGGGTAGGCTTCGACCGCGTTCAATAAGGTGGCAACCCTATTCCCGGGTACATAGTTGAGCTTGGTGGTGGTTGTCATTGCGTAAGTATCTATGATGGCAATTCGTACCGCCAGTGTCAACGCGGTGGCAACATCCCAGACAAGTACGCCCTTTCGGGTCGTTTAGCGACCCACCGAATGTGGACACCGCTAGGCTACTATACCATCAAAAAGCATTTTGAATACTTGAAATAAAAGATTTTTTGGCTTGCGTTGGGTACAGGTTAAAATGTGGGTAATATGCGTGTCAATTCTGTCAATTTTTGTGAGTATGCCCTATTGACCTCTTTTTTAAGCTCTGGTAGTTTACTGTCCTGTGCCCCGTGTGAGGCCAATTTCTTGGTTCAGGGTCGTGGATTTACTATAAATAACGAAGGAACAATATGCGTAGATTCGCTCTTATGTTGCTGCTGATTGCAGGAACAGCTAACTTAAATGTGGGTAAGATACAAGCCACAGACTCCAAGATCAAACCAAGCAAAATCGCCGCCGTCGCCGAAGCACCAAAAGAAGCACCTCAAAAACACGTCGTTGCCGCCGGAGAATCTCTTTCTTCAATCGCTACCGATAAGCAGCTTGAAAGCTGGCGCCCATTGTGGAACGCCAACACTGAACTGCAAAACCCTGATCAAATCAATCCTGGACAAGAACTTATAATACCTAAAGATCCTACTGCCGACCGTCCCCTTCCGCCTGGCTATGGCGAACCGGTGGCGGTAGCTGCACAGGCCCCGGCTCAGCAATCCTACCGCTCCGCTCCGCAGGCTAAGGTAGCCAACCCAGCTCCCAGCGGCGATATTCTGAGCCGAATCCGGATGCGCGAGTCCGGCGGCAACTATGCCACCAATACTGGGAACGGCTATTACGGGGCATATCAGTACGATGTAGGCACCTGGAACAACTATGGCGGCTATCGGTATGCTTCCGATGCTCCTCCGGCCGTTCAGGACGCCAAGGCGGCCGAGACCTATGCCCGCCGCGGCTGCAGCCCATGGCCCAGCACTTGCTATTAGGGGCAGCCACGACCGTTTTGATATACTGGTAGAATTATGAAGCACAGTACGGTTGTTGGAATTGGAGGGTCGCTAGTTATCGCGGTTGTCGTAGTCGGCTCGACACTTGCGTTTAGCCAAACAGCCAAGAAAGCACCAGGCGCCAGCCAAGATTCAAATAAACCCGGCATTGAAACACCCCCAAGAACGAAAGAACAAACTATCCAAGGAGATACTATGGAACTACAGAAAACCGATGAAGTTGTTGGCACCGGACCCGAAGCCGTAGCTGGCAAGAAAGTTACCGTACATTATCTCGGCACGCTTACCAACGGGACGAAGTTTGATAGCTCCTATGACCGCAACGAGCCCTTCGGCTTTACACTTGGCGGCGGCCAGGTTATTAAGGGTTGGGATGAAGGCGTGGCCGGCATGAAAGTTGGTGGCAAGCGTAAATTAGTAATACCACCAGAAATGGGATACGGCAACCAAGCGGTGAGTACTATCCCGGCTAATTCAACCTTAGTGTTTGAGGTTGAGCTCTTGGGCGTTGAATAAGGAGCGGTTGCTCGGGCTAGAAACTAACGGGACGGTCTTCCGGTACAATTGAAAACCATGTATTCCCCTTGTTGAGGGGAATTTCTTTACCCGCTGTGTCGACCAGCTTGGTTCTTTCAGGATAGCTAGCCTTGGCCCAGGTCCCTTCGATGACGCCGCCATCACGGAAAACCAGAACCTTATTGCTACCTAAAATGCCCAATATAGCATGTCCCGTAGCATCGTATCTAACGGACATATACTGCGCTACAACGTTTTTCACCTGAATTTGAGCGCCGGTGTTACGGTCGATATGCGGCGCGCCAGCCATAAAGCGGTCGTAGCAGTTGCAGTCTTTATTGTAGCGGAACTCTACCTGGAAGCCGGTGTACGAGTAATTAATGCCGATAACGCCATGCGCAGGTGTAGCCAGTGGTTGATCTTTTTTGCGAGGGTTAGGGGTAAATTGCGCCGGGTGAGCATATCCTCGGGATTCCACTAAGCGGTCCATCCCTTCGCTGGAAGTGTAAAGATTGTGCGGCGCGTAGCGGTCGCTAGCTCGGGTAAAGAACTGATTAACCCCGCCGCCCAGTGCATTCATGCTCTTTACGTTGAGCGGGCCTACCTGGCTGAGGGCTTCGGCGCTGCCACCGGCATGAGCGATTGGCGAGTTATATTCCAGTGCCCAATCATTAAAATATGGACGCAAGCTGCGTACCGGTCCGATTGATGGCGGCTGACCTTCAACGTAGAAGGCGAGAAAACGGGTAATTCCCCCTTCAGCCAGGGCTTCATAAACAACCCCTGCTTGGCTGAGCCCCGACTGCGGACGGGATTCGGGGTGATTCTCAATAACGATGGCTCTAATTGCCCGGTCTGCCAACGCCGGCTCAAGCTCTACCCCGGTTAATGGCGAGGCTTTGGTGGTAGGTACCGGCGGCTTCTTTTTTGGTACTTTTGCAGTGCTCGAAATTGGTGTGTCCGGCTTAGTGTACTGGATGTAAGCCCATGCGCTCACCGGGGCAATAATCAGCAAGCCAGCGACAATAATAATTCTGGTGTGATGGGTTGCCAAAAAGGCTTTAAACCGGTTGTTCGACTCTGGCTTCTTCGCAGGCGGTTCCACCGGCGGCTCCGGCTGAGGCATCTGGTTTTGACTGCTGCTGATTTGAATCGGCACATTCTGCGCCTCTCTTTCACGATCATCCATACAACTATGGTACCATGCCGGTTACGGTAACGTTACTGCATTGGCGAGCCGCCGCAGACTGGTTTCACGGCCAAGCGCATGCAAGGTTTCGAATAAGCCTGGTGCCGCCGTACTGCCAGTAATGGCAACTCTAATCAGCCCAAACATAACGCCGGTTTTTAATCCCTGCTTTTCCACCAAGTGGCGTAAACGTTGTTCTAAATCGGCCTCTGAGAAATCGCTATTCTCGAGTGCAGCAAGCGTTGCCCCTAAAATCTGCGTGCGTTGGTCTTTATCAAGCTGTTTGGGAAACAGGTTCGGGTCAATCGCCGGCTCAGTAAAAAAGAAGCTTGTAAGCAAGGGCAGCTCGGCAAAAAACTTCAGCCGTTCGTGCACCAACGCCAGTACCTGTTTGCGATAGGTTTCTTTAGAGTTCTTGGCTTCCGCAGGCCAAAATCCTTGAGTTCGCTGATATAGATCATCAAGCGGCAACTGCCGGATGTATACCCCGTTCATCCAAACAAGCCGCTCCGGATCAAATACCGCTGGGCTGGATTGAACCCGGTCGAAGCTAAAGGTTATAATCAGCTCGTCAGCGGTGTAGGTTTCCTGGGTGGTGCCGTCATTAAAGCCCAGGCTGGCAAGATAGGTGACTAGCGCTTCCGGCAAGTATCCTGCATCCCGGTATTCTAAAACCGACTTGGCGCCATGCCGTTTGCTGAGTTTGGCCTTATCGGCTCCTAGCACCTGCGGTAGATGGGCAAATACCGGCGGCTCCCAGCCAAAGGCCTCATAGAGCAGCAGGTGCTTGGGCGTGCTTGGTATCCACTCGGCTGCCCGGATGACATGGCTGATTTTCATAAGATGGTCATCAACAACGTTGGCAAAATGATAGGTGGGATACCCGTCGGCTTTCATGGCTACAAAATCTTCAATCACGCCGCGCTGCCACCGCTGCTCGCCCCAAACTGCGTCTTGCCAGATGACATCTTCACCGTCGGTCACTCTAAAACGCATTACCGGCTTCTGATTGGGCGTGGCGGGTTTTAGTGCGGCCTGCTCATACCTAAAACGAAACGGTTGCTTGGCTTTCTGGGCGGCGGTGCGCATCTGTTCTAATTGCTCGGGTGTAGTGTAGTCTTCGTAGAGCACGCCATCCTTAAGCAGCAGCTGAGCCTGTTCGGCGTAGAGATCCAAGCGTTCCGACTGAAACACCGGACCTTCATCGGCCTGCATTCCTAACCAATCCAGGCTCTCGGTAATCTGCTCAACCGCATCTGGCACCAGGCGCTGTCGGTCGGTGTCTTCAATTCGCAGGATAAAACTGCCCTTATGGCGTTTGGCAAACAGATAGCTAAACAAGGCTGATCGGGCTCCGCCAACATGGAGGTAGCCGGTTGGGCTAGGGGCGAATCGAACGCGTACCGGTTGAGTCATACGATTAAGCTTAGCGGGAGCAGTGGCTCACCGCAACTACAGGCCAAGCTGCGTAAGATCGATTGCTTCCCAATTGCTGGATGGGTTGTCTCGGCGGTATAAGGTAACTTTGTGCGCCGTTTCGTTTTCATCATAGATATACTCAATCCGATTGGCGGTCCCTTCGCGATGGCTATAATGAGTTTTGCGGTCGACAACAGCTGGGCCGGAGCTGCGCTCAAGCCGAAAATGCTCTTCTCCCCTACTGAACTCGAAAAACTCAACGCTTTGCATAAGACTTGGCTGGTCGGGCAGGGGTTGCTTTTCCCGCCCGTGGCGCTCAATGCCGAGCGTCGCATCGATGGAGTCTACCAATCGCTCCCAGGCGTTATCGTTCACAGCCCGTACGCAATCTTCAATACTTGTTCGCGGCCCAGCTTGGAGGTGCCGATAATTTGATACCAAATGCCGTGGTTGACCCAATTAGCCTGGTCATCATCGAGGTAAATTACCAGTCCTTGTCCCTGTACGGCCAAAAAATTGGCGGTTTGGCGGCTCACATAATTTTCGCGCAGCGAGTTCGAGTCCCAGTTGGTGCGGCGCTGGACAATGCTTAAGGGCGTCTCGCTGCTGGCGTTAGTAAAGTTAATGCTAATCCGGCCGTTGGAGGTATTAGTCGGTCCGATTTGACGGTAGCTGGAAGGGATGTAGGTTGGCAGGCTGGCGTCGATCCCGGCTTTGGCGGCTGCGTTGTGGAATGCCAGCTTCGGCGCGTTTTGCAGCCAAATAAGGCCGGACATAACACCAATGGTTGCAATCGCGGCTGCAACTTTGGTAACCATTGGCACGGTGGTTGAACTTTTGGCGGCTTTTAGCGCTTGTTGGAGATCGCTGGATTCCGGTGTTGGAACCGGTGCCGGGGTGGTGGCGGCCAAGGACCCAACATTCGCCTTTACGGCGTTTGGCAGCGGGTTTGGCTCCGGCCTAGCCAGCGCCGGATGTGGCGGAAGCTTTTGAATGAGCGGACTTCTTGTATCAGCAGCGGGGCTTGGCGGCATAACCTGCGCTGCTGCTGGCGCCGGAGATTGCGGTGCAGGCGTGGGCGTAGGAGCCGCCACGGCTTCGTAGCTGCTTGAAGCTGTCGCAGGTGATGGGGGGTTAGGCGGGACGCTCGGTGCAGGCCGCAAATCGCGCAGAGCTGCGCCGGCTATTTGGCGCCCGTGAAGCTGGCCGGCTGGCAATGGTTTTGGCGCTTGCGGAGCAGCCTGAACCGCTGGATCTGATCGCAAGTCCAAGGTGCTAGTGGCTGAAGTAATTTCCGACATGCTGCTCGGAGCCGTTCCCGCCACAACGGTGGCTCCGCAGTTACTGCAAAAACGTTTGCCATTTATGGCTACAAAACCGGTTTTCCCGCATTTGGGACACTGCATTGAATAAAACCCTTATACCTCTTATGTTACATCATATTAGCTGCTGGTGGGAAGAGTTTTAACCTGCTTACGGCTTTCACGGTAGACCATCCACATAAAACGCGGTACCGCCAGCTGGCGATGCAGGCGTGCCGGTTCCAGTAGCAGGCGCCATAGCCATTCGAGACCAATCTGCTGAATCCGCTGCGGCGCCTTGGTCCGTGTGCCGCCAAAGCTGTCATAATCAAATGTTCCGCCTTCGCCAATCAACACGCCGTGAGCAAGTTGAGGCGCCAGTTTCGCCATTAATTCCTCCTGGAGCGGGAAGCCCATCCCTACCAAAATGATGTCTGGTTTGCGTTCTTGCAGGTCGGAAAGCAGCTTGGCCTCCAATGGGGTGGTTTGCAGCCGTTTGCGCAGCTGCTCGCCTGCCATACCGCCCCATTGGCCAGGCCACGTCCCGGCGATATCCAGCTGGGGTAGCCGAGTCTGGATTGTACGCGCGGTTGCGCTAATATCACTGCCGCGGGGTGATCCAATAAGGTATACGCGGAGTTGCTGCTTCATACAGGCTTCTAGGAGTTTCCAGGTAAAAACGCTGCCGCCAAACTTTTCTGCAATCGGACGTTTAATGGCCCGGGGACGAACAATAATGCTGGTGGCCAGACCCAAAACCCGCACTAAACCCGGCGGTCCGGCAAGATAAGCCGCCGCCCATTGGGCGGAAACGCTTTCCGGCAACCGCAGCCAGGCCTGGTTTAGCAGCTTGCGTACGTCCGGATCTCGGTGTGCCCGGTCGAAAAATTCAACGTATGGTTTTACCACGTAGGCAGGTGGTTTTCCGGGTGCGGCCTGGCGCGTGATGAGTCCGGCGGCTTGTTCCATAGTGAGCACATCGATGTTCACCCCTAAAATTGGTACGCTAGTTTTGGCCATGGTGTTCTGCTTTGTGGGTTTTATAGGCCGCTTCTACATCGGCTTTGAAATGCTTGCGAAAAACCGCGCTGCTGAACTGTTGCGCCCGGCTTACCAAATCGGATTGCTTGAAATCTTTTGGGTTAAATTTCTGCACCAGTTCTGCCAGCTCATCGACAGTCTGCGTGTCGAAGAATACGCCGGTAATTCCTTCTTCGACGGTCTCGGTAAGACCTCCCTTTCGGTAGGCGATCACTGCCGTGCCGCTGGCCATAGCTTCTATCGGGGCAATCCCGAAATCTTCTTCATTGGGGAAAATAAGAGCCTTAGCGCCGGCCAGTAAGCTGCTGCGATCATGATCGCTGACCCGGCCGGCAAACCGAATGGTTGGTCCGGCTAACTGCTCCAAGCGTTGGCGGTCGGCACCGTCGCCGATGACTACCAGTTCAACACCGGCTTTATTGCAGGCGGCAATCGCCACATCAATTTTTTTATACGGCGTCAGGCTGCTAAGCGTTACAAAATAGGAGCCCTTATGTTCGACCGGGGTAAAGTGCTCGATGTCGGCTCCGGGATAGATCATCGCATCAACTTTTACCCGGTAGTATTTAGCAATGCGCCCGGCTGTCGTTTTGGAGTTGGCAATCCAGCGGTCTACTCGAGCCGCGCTCATGTAATCCCATTGGCGCACATTTGAAGTCAGCGCATACATTACCGCTCGGCGCAGCGGGCCAACCCTTTGCTCGTGCACGTAGGCTGGCCAATAGTCCCACACAAAGCGCATTGGGCTGTGACAGTAACAGATGTGGAGGGTTCCCGGTTTGGTAATGACTCCCTTGGCAAAGGCGCTGGAAGAAGAAATAACGAGGTCGTATTCGCTGAGATCAAATTGCTCAATGGCGGCTGGCAGCCAGGGCAAAAGGTATCGCGGCCGTTTGCGCAAAAAAACCGGCCAACATTGCAGGCTTGAAGGACGGATTCGCGTCGAATCAATCCGCCCGTTAAAGACGCTGCCGTCATACAGCAGGGTGTAAATTGGTGCATTGGGGAAGATGGTAGCCATCTCCATGAGCACTTTCTCCCCGCCTCCTTGCTTGGTGTTAAGCCAGTCGTGAACTAATGCTACCTTCATGCCTTCGATCCTATCACGGCGCCGGTAAAGCTCCAGAAGATTAAGGCGGTTGAACTATCGGTCCATCCATGTAAAACCAGATTGAGGAGCGCAATCCCCGTTAAGGCGGCCACTGCGGCGCCAGCGCCCGGTCGCAGCCATGGCTCATGATACTTGCCGAGGCTTCCAGCGCTGAGTCGCCACAGCCGCAGGCCAAGGAGTATTTGGCCACTACAAAACAAGACCAGACCCAGAACACCGGCTTCGATTGCTATTTGCAAGTAATAGCTTTCGGGAATAATGGGGGTATCGCCGCGGAAGGAGGCCGGCCCGGCGCTACCCAGCCCTTGACCCTCAGGGTGGCGTTCAACATGCTTCAAACCCTCCTGAAGCGCGGTACCATGTTGTTCGGTTGATGCCGCTATGCCGGTCTCCTGGGTGGTTTGGTGAAAAATATAGTACTGCAACTTAGGGTGGGAGCCAATGTTGTTAAGAATC
>DASVGB010000141.1:0-5336 GCA_036379755.1 Candidatus Saccharimonadia bacterium
CCTAAATCCTGCATATAATTCAGATGGGAGACGCCATTACTATGCATTGCCACGGCGGCTTGTTGCTTGAGGTAATAAAAAATTCCTTCAAAGCCAACATCGGCTTTTTCATAATGAACGACGCCGTGGCCGTCATGAACGAATTCGAAGATGCTAAAGCCGCGTAGCCGGTTATTAATAAAAATACCTATGGTATTAAGGTCAAATTTGTCATGGTCATTGAGCATGCGCTTGATTGCTTCGAGCTCCACGGCAATTTCTTCCGAGCTTTTGTTGCGCGACGCCGCCCAGTCATGGAAGGTTTGGATTATTTCATCCCGAACTGTAGCGTCGCTAAGTTCGAGCGGCTTAGTTTTCATCTCATGTTCGTATGCTCGTAGAAAACGGCGGACAAGATTACGTTTATTTTGATAGTGAGGACCGTGCATTGCAACGAGCTCCGGCACTGAAAGGATGTAGTCAAAATTATCCCGATCCTCCGAAATAACAAAGTGCTCAGGATGCTTAAAGTGGTCGATTACAATCTGAGGAATCAGCTTTAAGGTAGTATCCATCTTATGCTCAGCGGCATAGGCTATGAGCGTCTTGGCGGTGGCGTCAATTTCGGCTGCTCCCAGGAAGCTATAAAAATAATCCCCGGTAATATAGTCGCCGTAGCGCAGTACCAGATTTTGGTTTAGAAGGCAGATTCGGGCGCTGGACTCAGTGTCGTACGACCACATGCTGGTGAAACCGTAGTCTGAGTATGAGGGATAGTGCGCGGTTATGGCCTGAATTTCGTCTTTAAGCTCGAGTGCCAGGGGAGTGAAATGTGGGAATAGCGGTATCATAGTGATATTATACGACAATGACCGATTGGCTCATTCCGGCTTTGCTGGCCCCTATGCTATGGGCATTTGTTGTACTGATTGACGACAACCTGCTTCGAAATGTGTTCCGCAACGCCTATTTTGGCGGTATTGCCGCAGGACTCTTCGCACTTATCCCACTACTCATTCTGCTGGTTTTACCGCATACCATCCCCGCCTGGCCGGTGCTGGTGGCAGCGATTGCAGCGGGCTTAGCGACAACCTGCTTTTATTTTCTCCTTTTTAGATCGCTGGAACTTGCCGAGCCTTCGATTGTTACGGCTATATCAATGTTGGCAACGGCTTTTGTGCCCGTAATGGCCTGGCTGGTGGTTGGAGAGCAGCTTGGTGTCTATCAGCTAATAGGGCTGGCGGTGCTCGTGGTTAGCTCCGTTGCAATGTCCTTGCTTGATGCGCGTGGTTTTCGACCCAATCGTGCTTTATACATAATGGCCGGAGGTTCGGTTTTATATGCCGCCGCGGCGGTTGCAATGAAATACGTATACGGTGAAGTCGACTATCGAAGCGGTTATCTCTTTTTTGCAGCGGGAATGGTATTGGGCGGTTTATTCTTGATGACCGCAACCAAGCCGGGCCGCGGTTTTATAGCTACGGCTCGGGGTTTTTCTCTTAACGTATGGGGTTTTATCGTTGTGGGAGAGTTATTGAATGTCTGTGCAGAAGCGTTGCAGGGGCTGGCGGTCAGCCGGGGACCGGTTTCGTTGGTTCGGGCGCTTGAAGGATTGCAGCCGGCTTGGGTGCTGCTTATTGCCCTGATTCTATTTCCTTTCTGGCCGCGTTATTTTCGTGAAGCCGCCGGGGCGCATAGAGGTGCTAAGTTTGCCTGCTTTGCCGTGATAATTGTGGGCGTCATTATGGTTGCACGCTAACGCATGCAAGCAAGAAGGTTGACATAAAACGCTTATGCTTAGATACTGAAGCTATATGCTATCCGCGCTAAGAACGAACCGATTTTCTCAACTGCTGGCATTTTTATTGCTTGGGTTTAGTGCATGGTGGTTATGGATTTACTTGAACGTTGATTCGCATGATAGCAGCAATCCCTATAATGCCGCCTACACCTTGACCTATGGCTTGCTGGCACTTTTTGGGGGCGTCGGAGGCTTAATTGTCGCACACCGGTGGGGGGGCTTTAAAAGCCTCATTGGGAGAGCACTTTCCGCTTTTGCACTGGGTCTATTGGCACAAGAGTTCGGCCAGCTAGTATATAACTATCATATCTATGTTTTAGATACAGAACCGTACCCTTCATTGGGTGATGTCGGGTTTTTCGGCAGTGTCCTGTTTTACATCTATGGGATTTGGTTGCTCGCCCAGGCAGCCGGATTGCGGGTGGCCTTAAAATCCCATCGTAATAAACTGCTTCTTATAGTGATTCCTTTGATTTTCTTGAGCATTTCATTCTCGGTCTTTTTACGAGAATACGAGTTTGATTGGTCTAATCCGCTCACTATATTTCTGGATTTCGGCTACCCAGTTTTTCAAACGCTCTATGTCTCAATTGCAGCCTTAACATTCATCGTATCGCGCAAGTATTTGGGCGGCGTAATGCGACCGGCCATTTTGATGTTGGCAGGTGCGTTAACGTTGCAGTATATTTGTGACTTCACCTTCCTGTACCAAGTAAGCCACGAAGCCTGGTACGCTGGAGGTTGGAACGATTATCTTTATACTCTTTCGTATGCGGTCATGGGTCTGAGCTTACTGCGCTTCGGAACGGTATTCTCGGAAATTCGGAAGATAGATAGGTGATGGATATCTTTGCCCAGGCCGCTAAAAGCATCATTTCACAACAGGAAGCTATCATGGGTCCATTGGCTCTAGAGCAGGCTAAAAAAGTCCAGGGTCTAGTCATTGATAAAGCGAGTCACGACGTTATGATTGAAGGCGATAAAACCACCGCTCTTCAGCATCTCGTTGAACAGTATAAGCAGTTGTTCGGGCAAACAGCGGTAGAAGTATGCCGCCAAGCCGCCAAGGATTTTATGAAGCAAGTACCGCCTTCTCAGGTTCCTGAGTTGCTGCGCTAGATCGTCCATCCTGTCCCCGCATTTACCACCCTAAGCATAACCGTTATACTCTAACTATGTCCGATCCAACGCAACCAGCTCCGGCAGAAATTCAGGCTCGGTCTGACCAGCTTACCCATATTGCTCAAGAAATGTACAAGAAGAATATGGAGTTGGCTGAGACCAACCACACCTTAATGCTGCTTCGCCGCATTGATGATATCGTATTGAGTTCGGTAAGCGATAAGGGCGTCGTTTTGCGGCGAGTTGCAGAAGCGATATCCCAAGACTCCGATTTCAGCTTTAGCATGATATATTTACGGAATAAGCAGAAGCGTTCCCTGGTTCCCGGCGCATTGGTCAGTGGAAGTAAAGATGAAAAGCTTGAAAAGCTGGCCCAGACTACACTGCTTCATCATGCTGTAACCTTGCGTCATACCGCGAATCCCATGGCACGTACGGTTGAAGTGCCATTTATTGCTTCAACCACGCGTCTGTATGAGATTGTGCAGCCCAACCTTGAGTTTTCGGAGGCCGATGAGCTCCAAAAACAGTTAAAGCTTGAACAGTTCTTCATTTGTCCGCTTATAGCTCGCGGAGCGGTCTTGGGTACGATGGTACTGGGAACCACCCTTACATCCGAGGCACTGTCGTTTTATCAGAAGAGTCTGCTAGAGCGCCTCACCGTAGCGGTAGGGCTTGCCCTGGACAATACCTTGTTGTATACCGAGGCTCAAGAATCATCAAGACGGCTACAAGTTGCCAACCGGCACCTTAAGGAACTAGATAAGGCAAAAGATGAGTTTATTTCCTTGGCTTCGCATCAGTTGCGCACACCGCTCACAAGCATAAAGGGGTATGTTTCAATGTTGCTTGAAGGCGAGGCGGGGGCCATTACTAAGGAGCAGCACGAGTTCTTAGACTATGCCTACCGTGGTTCGCAGCGTATGGTAAGCCTTATTTCCGACTTGCTCAACGTGTCAAGAATGTCGGCTGGGAAGTTTTACATTGAGAGGGAACCGCTTGATATAGCTGCCATAGTTGAAGAAGAAATACAGCAGTTACAGCAACATCCTGATGCTAAAAAACTCAAGCTTACCTATGTAGCGCCTAAAAAACCGCTTCCTTTACTCAACCTCGACGAGAATAAAACCCGGCAAGTTATTATGAATTTGATTGATAATGCCATTTATTACACCCGGGAGGGGGGGGTAACGGTGATGCTTGCACAAGAAGGGCAGCATGCTGTGTTGCGGGTTAGTGATACGGGGATAGGCGTGCCAAAAACGGCACGGGCCAAGCTATTCGGCAAGTTTTTCCGGGCAAATAATGCCCAAACCATACGCCCAGACGGCACCGGACTTGGTTTGTTCTTAGCTAAGAGGGTTATTGAAGAGCAAGGTGGTACAATACTGTTTGAAAGTGTTGAGGGCAAAGGGAGCACCTTTGGCTTCTCGTTGCCGCTTAAGGAAAAGGGGAATTAAGAGTTCTTGACCTATGACTGATTTCTACGAGAATGACAACGCTCCTGCCGAAGTCCCAATGAACGGCAAAACAATATTGCTTGCAGAGGATGACCCCTTTATTTCACGGATGTATGAGGCTAAGCTAACCAATGCCGGGTATCATGTTGTGCTGGTTCATAACGGACGGGACGCCTATGACCGTATCAAAAGCGATAATCCCGACTTGATCATGCTTGACATCAGTATGCCTGAATTAACCGGTTTTGAAGTCATTAAGGCGCTTCAAGCAAATGGGTTGGAGGATATGGTGCAGCGAATTATGGTGCTCACCAACTCGGCCGACCCTAGAAACCAGGCAAGAGCCCGGGAACTAAACATTGACTATATTGTGAAGGCCGACCTAACTCCGCAAGAGGTTCTGGTGCGGATCAATAAAAAACTACAGGTAGGTTAAGTTTTTAATTCGTGGTGGTAATTCCAATATAGTCATCCCAGCGGTGCGCCTCTTTTTTAACGCGCGGATCGTCCATGCCCATCCCAATAATCCAACCGTCAGAGGCCTCAAAGCCATAGAGGCTGGCTGCCGGATACGTGCTGCGGTCTTTTTGCTTTTGCACTAAAACCACCAAATCTACGGCGGCAGCACCATGTTTCAGCAAATGCTTAGTAACGAACGTGGCGGTGTGCCCTTCATCTAGTATGTCATCCAAAATAATGATGCAGCGTCCCTCCGTGATGGTGTCGGGTGCTAAGTCCATAACAACTTCGGGCGTTTTGCTCGTAAGCTGGTTGCTATAGGTCTTTACCGTCAAGTAGTCGAGCTCAGGATGGAAGTCCGGTGCCTGGGCAGCCACCTCGAATAGCAGTTTAGTGGTAAAAGGCGCTCCTCCGCGCAAGAGGCACACAAACAGCGGATCCTTTTGTTTGTAGCGCGCAATAATTTCACGCGCCATTTCTTTCAGGCGCCGATCAACCTTGTCTTTCGTTGCAAT
>DASVGB010000142.1:0-5017 GCA_036379755.1 Candidatus Saccharimonadia bacterium
GGAGGTGCCGGCGTTGGAGCTGGTGCCGGAGGTGCCGGCTTCACTTCCTCGGGTGGAAGGACCGGTTTCAATGCTGGCGGAGGTGAAGTAGGCGATGGCGCAAGTGATGCCTTAGGAGCTGAAACTGAGACCGGCACAGGCACTGGGACCGACGGACTTGGGGCGGATGTCTTTGAGACTGGAGGCAGATCGACTTTGCCGTCAGTCTCATGAGCCTCAATACGCAACACTGGGGGTTTCACAGGTTTGTCGTCACGACGACCGTCGGTCTCATGGGCTTCTATGCGTAGAACTAGCTTTTTGGATTCATCCTTAGGAGGTTCAAGACGAGGCTTGGGAACAGGAGCTGCCTGAGAATTAGGGGTCGGTTGGACCGTCGGCAATTTTGATACCGCTGTTTGAACAATATCCAGTTTCTGGGAAGGTTGAGGCGGAGACGGATTGATCGGCGCAGTTGATACAACCGGTGGCGATACAACAGGGGTTGGAGCTGGTACTGGGGTTGGCGGCGGCGAGACTGCTTGGGCTGGTACTGGAGTAGGTGCTGCTGGTGTCGGAGCCTGCATTGGTGCCGAGGATTGGGCTGGTGCTTGTGCCTGTGGCGCTCGAATGGGGGCTGAAGCGTTAACAGGAGGTGCCGGACTTGAAGCACGCAACTGGCTCAAGGACAGTCCATCATGTGGCGCAATGGTTTTTTCAGTCTTCATCATCTGCACTGGTTCTGGAGCAGCTGTGGATCCTGAAGTTTGAGCCGGCGGCAGCATTGGTGCGCTTGGTTGAACCGCCGAAGGCACAGGTGCTATTTGAGACACCGGTGCTGCTGGCTGCTGGGGTAATGCGGCGACGGGACTTGGTATTGGTGCGGCTGGCAATGGCGGCGTATTCTTCAACCGAGCAAATATATCAGCTTCGGCAACCGCCCGGGGCACGCCGAACTTGGCAGCGCTCAGCTGTTTGATGGCAGTACCCATTTCTACGTGGGGCTGACCCAGTGATGGCAGCATTGTAATACTGAATGGCTGGCTAGGCAGGCCGCCAATCAAGAGCTTCATTATCGCATTATAGTTTGGCATGTTTACTAGATCCCGCTGATCAAAAATCGGCTCAAACTGTTTCACTAAAAATTCGGCATCTTCAGGCCCCGTTCGATAGCAGAGAATGGTACCAACGTTTCCGAATACCGCATCGCGGATCTCATCAGTAAGCTGGCCGATAAACTGGTTGGCTACAATCAAGTTCAAATGGTACTTACGAGCCTCACTTAAAATACTGGCAAAGCTTTCGGTGCTAAAGTTCTGGAACTCGTCTACATAGAGCGAAAAGTCTTGCCGCTGGTCTTCTGGAATGTTAGACCGGCTCATGGCGGCAGCTTGAAACTTGATTACGAAAATCATTCCCAGAAGCTGAGAGTTTTGCTCCCCTACTACACCTTTTCCAAGATTAACAATCAGGATCTTCTTGTTATCCATAATCTCGCGGATATTAAACCCGGAATGGGTCTGGCCAATGATATTACGCATCATTTCATTACTGAGGAACGCACCAAACTTACTGACAAACCAACCGAGCATTTCTGATTTATGGTAGTCGCTGGTTTGGGCCATTTCCTTGGTCCAGAACTCAATCACCGTCGGATCATTAAGATATTTGAACTTATTCTTTAGATAAGCCGTATCCGTAAATACTTTTGGTATTTCGACAAAACTAGAACCGTTCGGATCAGACATCAGAGTCAGTGCGGCGTTCCGAAACCAATGCTCAAAGCGCGGCCCGATAATACCGGTCTTTCCAGGATCATACAGCTTATAGAGCATATTGATAGACTCTTGAACCAGGAAGTCTTTTTGTTGCGGATCGGTAAATTCAAATAAGTTTAATCCCAGCGGATGCTCCATATCGCCCGGATTAAAGTACACAACGTCTTCAGCTCGCTCTTTAGGAACCATGCTGATTAGTTTTTCGGCGGTATCACCGTGTGGGTCAATAAAAGCGAAGCCATTGCCAGCCAGCATGTCCTGGACGGCCAGATTTTCTAAAACAGTCGATTTACCGGTACCGGTTTGACCGACAATATAGGTGTGGCGGCGGCGATCTTCAGGTCCCAAGCGCACCTCTTTTTTCACGCCGCGGTAGAAGTTGTAACCAAATAGCAGACCGTTCTCCGACATACTTACCGGACCATCAACCTGTTTTGAGCGTTGTCGCTCTACCTGGGTGCTTGGGGTAAATTGAGCATCCGGCAAATGAAACAGCGTTGCCAGCTCGACACTATTGAGGATATTGCTCGAAAGCTCCGGCGGGAAAAAGCGAAAGATAAAGGCGGTTACCAGTCCCTGCATATCGCGGCCTTCGATAAACTGGAAGCCGTTGGAGCCTGGAGCCTCAAACAGTGAAAATGAGGTAATGATATTGCGGAGTAGTATTTGCGAACGATCATAAGACGGCGATGAGGCAAGCACGCGAATCAGAATTTCATAGCCGTGATGCTTGGTTTTTTCTTCAATCCGCTGCATCGTATCTTCTTCAAGCTTGCTCAGCTCGAACGTTTTAGCATCGGAACGCCATTCCTCCGATGTCTTAACCGCCCCCTTGGCAATGTCGGCAGCACTAAACCCTAGTCCGCCTTGGCGGGTATGACGGGTATTATCAACCAGTTTGATTGAATTCTTTGTCCAGCCTTCGTGGGCGGGACGCAGCATAATTTGAATAGCCGCCCCATCACCTAGCTCAAGCTTAGATAATGAGTTAAGCAACCCCACCATTGGGTCGCGCTCCATTTGATCCAGCGTTCCAATTGGGTAGGCAGCTTTATGCTTAAGTACTAGTTCTCCTCCTACCGTTCCCGTGAGGTGTCCCTGAGGATTAAAGATATTGTGATCTTCGACTTCTTCGAGCCGGGCGCCGGGATAGGCCGTCACAATGGCTTGCTCGACAATACTCACCAGGGCAACCGGCACAGCCGTGAAATAATGGATCAACCCATTCGAGGCAATAATTTCAAAGGCAATATGGCGCTGCCCGTAGAAGTTGCTTTTAAACCCGGCTTGAGCGGTCCCTGCTATAAGGTCATACAGCACTTCAGCCTGAGATATTTTTTCGCGCATAATATCCCGAACGTCGCGATTTCCGCTGTTTTCGGTGTCATCACTTGGAGGAGGCAGATGAATAAGCAGCGGCACCATCTTCAAACCACGTTCTACGCCCTTAGCCCGTCGAAGTATACGGCGGTACGCCAAAAAAGCAATTGTGGCTAACACAACGGCAAACACGACGAAGATTATTACCAGAAGGGCTACTCCGTTCATCTCCTATGACCATCCGAATTCATGTCAGTGCTCACCATCCCGTGACTTGCGGACGCCTAGGCGTCCGGCTTTTTAACATCATGCCCGAAACGTTTTTTGAGGTAGTCAATTTGCAGTGCTTCAACCGCTTCTTCCTCGGTGTATGGATCATTCTTTGTTTGCTCAATTATTTTGTTCGCCTGATCAACCCATTCTTTTTCAATGACATCGACGTCGTTTGCTACGACCGGGGGCGGTGTCGGTACCGGTGCGGCCGGGGTTGAAGTGTTAGTAGCAGGAGAAACCGGTAATTGCTGAGCTGGAACATCAGGAATTTGAGGCAGCTGAATTGGTTGAGCTTGTGGTCCAGCTTGCGGGGCATTGGGCGCGGCCTCAGGAGCTACTGGAGCAGGCTGCTGTTCGACGCCAGAGGGCGGCAGCTGTTCCGGTGCAAGCGGCTGATTAGGGGTAGGTTGGATATTGGCGTTTTGGTTAGGTTGCATATGCGTTCCTTTCTTGCTGAAATTATACCACTTATGGTTAAAATCCACCAGATTCGATGAGGTGGAATTAGTATCAGTTTAAAAAAAGTGGTATAAAAGGCAGTTTTTGATGTAATCATTACATCAAAATACAGCTATTTGACCTTTTCGTGAGCATCCAAAATCGTTTCGGCGATGCGCTGCGGGTGCGGAGCCCAGGCAAAAACCATATTTTTCTCTTCACCGGAAGTCTTGGCCGTAACATCACCGTAATCAAAAAGAGTACCGAGAAATCCGCGCTGGGAAGCTGAAACGTCTTCTAGTTTATGCAAATTAAATTGGGCCGTATTGCGGTTAATCAGGCTGGTCTGGCGCGACAAGTAAAGAATTTTATCAGTTAGAATCAACCCATTGCGAGCATAAATTTTAATATTAGCGATAATCAAGACAACTGAGAGTAAGATGATAGCCGCTCCGGCTAATACAACCATAGACAGTGGACCGATTGCTTGAAGTCGCTCGGGAAAACGACCAAGAAGGTAAAATAGCAACACGCCAACCATACCAACGAGCAGTGCACTGAAAAGTGGAAACACCAAGCTTATCCAATGGCGATGGATTATGAGGGATATGGTTTCGTCCGGGTCAACGACTTCTTCGAGGCTAGACATAATGCACTTCGCTTATAGCTTCTATGCTAGCACAGCTAAGAGCAGGACGATAATGGCTTAGGGATGGACCCAAACCGGCGTGCCAACGTCGGCCCACCCAAACAGGAATGCAGCAGTAGCCTCGGGAAGATTCACGCAACCATGCGAGCCGTTATAAACGTAATCCTGGCCACCAAATACTCCATTGCGCCAACTGGCATCGTGCAGGCCATAGTTACCGAAGAACGGCATCCAGTATTTTACAAAAACGTTGTAATTATAGCCGATTGCATAACCATTGAGGTTGCGATTGGTTTGCTTGGCTTGCACCGAAAACAATCCGGTAACGGTAGGATACCCGGAACCGCGGGCTCCACTGGTAATCGCAGATTCATAAATAACTTTATGATCCTGATAGACCCAAAGGTGCTGTTGGTTTAAGTTAATTTCAATGTACTTACCATAATCAAGGCTAACGCTACGGTTATATTCGGTTTGGAAAGGCACTTTCTTGGTTGGGGCAGCCGTAATTACGGGCTGCTTAGACCCAACACCACTGGCTATTGCAACCGCTAACGCATCTTGGTCTAGCTGCAAGCCA
>DASVGB010000143.1:0-13122 GCA_036379755.1 Candidatus Saccharimonadia bacterium
CGCTAATTTTGTCACACCCACCGAGCTAGCCGACGGCGTGTATTTCGGATTTAGCGATCTTAGCAACTACCGCCACCACCCCTCAATCATTTTTATTGGCATTCCCACTACGATGGGAAACACTCAGCGCCGGATTGAAACCTACTTGCTTGATATCCCAGATAAAGATTACTACCAACTTCCGGTAACTATTGTACTTGAGTATTTTCACCGCACTAATCAAACCTTCGATTCTGTTAATGCGCTGATGGCAGCCATGAAGACCGACGAGGCCACAATGCGCAAGTGGCTATCGACCCTGTAATGCGTCCATCATAATCCCTAGGGAAACCAAGACCCGCCAATCGGTTTTCTGCAGCAACTGATCATCGGCGCTTAACCGGTAATGGTCACGCAGGGTTGTCACCTTTTCGTAACTCCCGTAGACCGTTTGGTCGCTGGGGTTAATAAGCTCGAAGTGATACTTAATAAAAAATGGGATTTCACCGATCAACGGCAGTAACTCCCACAACCGGCGGAAAATGGCCAGCGCTTGACTGCGCTCACGGGCAATAACCAAGGGAATCGTTTCGTTATCGGGCGTAAATACGTGCCAGGTACTACGCAGGAACGAAGCCCCGAAGGCCTTGCCAATAACACCCAGGACCGTACCCTGTGCATCGCGCACGTCATATCGAGCACCAAAATCCATTACCTGTCGAGCCTGCACCTCCATGAGCATCTTCTGCTTGGACTCATCGGCGTAAAAGGTAAATTTTTCCTTCCAAGCAAAGCGTTTTTGATGCGCAAATGCCAGTAACTTCCCTTTTTCACCGGAAACATCCAGCTCATACACATAATATTGATTGGCCAGCGGTGCAATCTTCTGATCAATAGCGAATGATTTCATCGGCATCCGCATCCACTGGTTGGTTGAAGAATCATATTCCCTATTGTAGCGCCAAAAAGAAAATTTACCCTAATTACTGCCCGTTCTCTGTTTTTGGCGGGAACCTTACCGCCTTCTTCCCTGAGTTGGCTTAGCCCCGCAGCACTAGCTTGCCTGCGGTTAGCAAACATCCCCTCTGCCATAGTGATCCATATTGCTACCTCCGGTTGCTGCGAGGACGGCGTCGTTCCGGCATTCGCTCGCCAAATCCCATCGCATGCTCGCGCCTGGTAATCGGCTGTGACGGAAGGTCCTCGAACTCATCTGGTTCCATAGTCACAACCATCTCCTTTGATCCGGCGGCTAAGGCATTAAACAGCAGCGCATGAAGGTATCCGGCAACGAAGCCAATTGCAAAATAAAAGAGTGGCACCAGGAGTAAGGTAAGCAAGCTAGCACTCAGGCCAAAAATCAGACCCTGCAACAAACTGTTCGTAAGCGCAGTTTGGAGCGCAGCGCTCTCAATGAAAACCGCAACTGCCAAGAGTATACCTAGAGCTAAGCCAAGCGTGCCTTCAAAAATTGCCAGGGCAAGCGGCCTTATGCCGGTAATACGTGTCTGTTGATCCATACCTCCTCCTTTCGCGCTCTATGCAAACGCTAATCCTTATTATCTCCATCCTACTCCGCATGATTGCTTGGAGCATCAGTGATTCTTACCGAAATGCTCGGATAAAAAAGGCTTATCTTAGAAAAATGGAGAGGCTATTTTCCGGCTGATTCCTCTTGCTTGCGTCGGCGAAGCGGACCCAGCCGCATGAAGCCGCGCTGCGCTTTAAGGGTGCCATTCACCAGCCAACCAAATGGACGCCAGGCGGCTACTTCACGTAACGCTTCATGCAACGGATCATGCAATGGAGCGTCATTACCACCTTTTTTGAGAAGATACGTGTAATATCTCCAGAGGCTATAAAATATGATATTTAGGATGAGTAAGATTATAATCAACAGCCACTGCAGTACCGCAATGCTAAGGTTGATGGATTTTCCGAAAGATTGCTGAGCGGCTGTGGCAGTTATAGTGACGGTGCGAACCTTTGTTGGCTCGCTTTCGGCCCCTACACTGGTCGTACGGCTAAAGAAAACTTTGTACGAACCGGGGAACAATTCGGCATTATACCTATACTCCCAGGTAATGCCCTCTGGAAATCCACCCCCTCCTTTGCTCTTCGACTTTGCTACCTGCTTGGTTTTAGCAATAAACTGGTCGACCAACTTACCATTCAAGTACACAAAAATAGTATCGGTAGCAGATGATTGCCCAATAAACTTCATCGGTTTTTGAATAACCAATGAAGTTGGGCCGCTTACAATGGTTGGCGGCGTGATGCCTTCAACCTTAAACGACAAGGAAGCCTCAGTTGTATTGCCCGCTCTGTCATGAGCCGTCACAACAATTGTATGCTCTCCCGGCTTCTGCCTAGGAACGGCATCACCAGAAGCCATAGGGAAAGCCGGACCGCCGTCAATACTGGCGGTATATCGTTCCACTCCCGAGGTGGCATCGACCGAATTAAAATTCATTTTAGGAGTAGGATTTGAGGAGTTGCCACCATTGTCCGGAATGACCGCAAAATTTCCGGGCGGTTTGGAATCAATTCTGATTGCAAAATGCACCGTGGCGCTACCAGATGTGTTTGAACCTTTCAAATGGAAGTACCACAGCCCGTCCTCCAGCGTTTTAGTGGTCTGAATCGTGGCATTATTCGGAGTGGTCGGATTCCCGGTCGGGCTATGATCAAACTTAAACGAATAGTTGCCGATGGCGGTAGTGGCATACCAGTTTACATTGACGTCATGGGCCTTGTACCATTGATTTTGATTCGGATGAGTCTTGGAGACAACCGACAGTAACGGTTGAGGCGGAGCTTTAGCCGCTACCGTAAAGGTAGTTCCCGATGAGCAGCAGAGAATATTGGTGCCCATACCATCGTTCGCTAATATTTGGCTTCCGGCTACATGCACGCTATAGGTGCCAGGCTGGGTTGCATTAAAGATAACCGTTACAACCCTGCCTGCAGACCCGTTATACCCGGGATTGGACAAGCCCCCGGAAAAGTATACCGAGGAGACCGAGCCAACCGGACCGGCTCCCCCGCCGCTTGTCCAGGTTGTAAAGATTGAGCTAGCGGTAGATACGAATGAATACTGGAGACCCGGCGTCCACGTAATGGTAGCCTCACCAGCATTAATTGCCTGTCCGGCCGAATTAATCATAATTGCAACCCGGATAACATCGCCGACTTGATAGGTAGTTGCCGTCGGGGAGGCGTAGAAGCTGGCCCCGCCGGCCGCTTGTGTTGGTTGCGTCGATGATCCGACTGCCATACCCAAAGCCGCCGCAATCACCACCATAATACCCATAAAGCGTTTCATGGCATTTCCACCGTTATCGGGCTCAGCTCCAATGGTACTGCTGTTCCTTTGCCGTCATTCAATAATACTTGGGTACCCGAGGCAAACGCTAAGGTGGTCGTGAGCGGCCTTTTCGAACGCAAAATCACCGCTCCAACCTGGGCTTTACCTTTAAAACCTGGGCTAAATACGCCACCGGCAAAGCTGATGGTGCCAGCTTCATTAGAAAACTGAGGCTGATCATCAATCCAAAGCGTAAAGAACGACTGTTCCTTGCTTACACGTACCACTTCAACCAAAGCATTATCAAACCTAAGATTAACTTCGGCCGCATTAATGGTTAGGCCCCCGGTATCAATTTCAATCGGTACCTTCAGTTGATGGCCGGTTTGAGCGGTTGTTTCCGATGCACCGATGCTTGCCTTGCGAGGCTTGGTTGTTTGCATGATGACTGCTAGGCCAACAACAAATAGCGCCACTACTAGCAGCAGGCCGATGATACGTAGTTTGGCTGTTGATGCCATTATTTTTGTTTCGTTTGGATTCATAATCGTTTGTTTTAAAAACGCTTATGTTTATAATACCCTATCCTGTCCAAAAAAACAGCATTATTGAAAAATCGGTTAAATTAGTTTTGGTATCATCATTAATATCGGCCGGTTTGTTGATATTGATTTGAAGGTAGAAAAACATCAGAATCGAAAAATCGGTTAAATTGATCTTTGTGTCGTTATTGAGATCAGCCGAGAGCACCACCTGAAAGCTTGTGTCGGGACTTTGAGGGCTTAGTGCCCCTCCGGGAGCTTGAACCACCGCGCTGGTCGTATAGGTGCCCAAATGCAGGGTCTGTGAAGGAGATCCGTTCCAGTTCCCACTGGCAGAGGTTGCATCTTGGGTGGTAAAGGAGTCACTGTATTTTGTACCGCTCCAGAGCGTTGTTACAGTAGAATTGTGCCGCGCTGTTCCGCTCGCCACTTGAGTTTGCGGGCGCTTGATTGGATTTAATGCCAAACTAAAGGTCGTTGGCAGCAAATATCCGCTCAGTGTGGTAGTGAATGCTGGCAAAATGGTTGCAATCGTAGTAATTTCTGCAGTGGTGCGGCTACTCAAATCAGTAGCGTAAATGCTATACGTAGCGCTTCCGAGAGGCTGGGTCGTAAAAGTCATGTCGAAGGAGCTGTCGCTGCCTGCTACCTGCGTACCGATCA
The DNA here is from genome assembly GCA_036379755.1 of Candidatus Saccharimonadia bacterium. Classification (GTDB taxonomy): domain Bacteria; phylum Patescibacteriota; class Saccharimonadia; order UBA4664; family SCTI01; genus JASLFZ01. Next base: position 4,492 of record DASVGB010000143.1, read on the forward strand.
CGCTGCCGTTACGCTGGAACGTTACCAACGCGCTCGGAGAAGCCTCTCCTACAAATCGAATCCCTCCGGTTTGAACCGGCAACTCGGCGCCGACATCGGACTCAGAGGAGGCGGTGAACGACGTATGAGACCACCCCGACAAGCCAATAAGGCTGGCAAGCAGCAGGATGAAAGCCACAGCTCGCCGCATGGACACTAGCGCCCTCTAATCAGTACTCGAGCAGCATTTAGTAATCGGTGGCGCAAGACAATCAGCAACACCAGAACAACGAGGATTATCAGGAATGGGATCAGCGGGAAAGCCCAAAACTTAGTTTCAGCTGTTAGAATTTTATTTTCCGATCCGTAAACCGCTGCCGCATGAGCGCTGTAATAACCGCCCCATAGATCGGTTTTTGGCCAAATCACCGTAATTCGACGCTCGCCACCGGGAAAAACGTTACGCGGATTAATCGCTAGTTGATCAACCTTTTTACCAAAGAGATTATAGATGGTAACGGTGCCCGCCGGCTTAAAATGAACATTACCGGAATTTTTAAATAAAATATCGAAGGCGATCGGCCCCTTGCTAAAGAACGACTGCTTATGCTCACCGCGTAAATCTTCAGCACTGGCAACCAAAATTTTGGTTTTGCCGTCGGAACCGGTTATCGACTGCCATGATCCTTTGAATGTTTTAGTATGAAACGATTCAATACTCCCCTGTTCCTTGATCGCTCCGCTCACTCGCATCAATATCAATGAACCTACCCGCTGAATAACCCGGGCACCGGTTGAGGTGGCGTTTGCGGTTACCACCGGATTAAATAGCACGGTGGCAAAATGACCGCCAGGCTCAGCCTGCTTGGGCACGGTAATCGTAAACGGAACCAACGCCGATGCTTTTGGCGCTAGCTGCAGCTGGGTTGTGGGAAACCGAAACCACTTCGAAAATGCCGCTGGATCAACGCTATCGTTTAATACCGAAACCGACCCTTCGGTGCCTCCAACCGTAAAATCTTGAGTACTTACCTGGAGCGTTACGGCGCTATCGGAGTCGTTTGTAATTCGAATGGTATTATTCAGCGAATCCCCAGGGTTGGCGCTGAGCTCATAGGTCGGCGGCGACACCGTTAAACCCAGGGGGGTGGCAGCCTGCACATGATTAAGCGTTCCGAAGCTGGCAGCTATCGCAACACCAATTGCTACACGCATAAAATTTTGAATCATTGTTCCGTAATGGTTATGCTATCCATTCTAGAAGGTTGCGGTACACGTGTAAATAACTTTTCCAGTATACGTACCGGCAGCCGATAAAAAGGTAAACCTCAGCCGATACGCCACATTCACCGTATCATTGGCCACTGTAGTGGTGTGGTAGGCGACTTCTGCCGGGGTATTACTAAGGCCAGCGAACAAATTATCACTCGTGCTAAACCGGTTTGCGCTGCCGCTTAAGCTCGAGTCGCTCGTGGTATAGGCGAATATTTCCGCAGTTCCTCCGGGAGTAGCTGTTGGGCTGGCGTTGGTGCCGGTCCAGTCGGGAAGTGAAGAGGGCCCGTTTTTCAATGTGTTCCCAGGGTCAATCGTGTTTACCGTTACTTGGTAGCCTCCGTTCCCATTAGTACTGGTAGTAAGGGTTTGGCCGCAATCATAGTTGGTGTCGGGCGATAGCGGCAATAAAGGCGTTCCAAAGCTAATAGAAGTAGCACTGTCCACACAGCGGTCGGATGTGTTAAGCGCTCCTTTATAGACAGTTGAAGCCGGTATTCCGCTTACGGAAAAATTCAGTGTTGGATCCACCGTAGCGCTAACGGTGATACCGGAAACGATCGTCAAGGCCACGGTCCCATTATCGACGTCAGTAGCATAGGTTGCGTCAGAATAGCTAGTAAGCCGCATGTAATACGTACCTTCCGATGCGGGATTGGTGACATTGCTAAAAATAATTTGCTGCGAGCCGCTGGGAGCTGCCACGTTGCCGGCTTTAACCATTTGCAGGGAGCCGGTAACCGGGTCGCTTACCCAGCCGCTGCCATCGCCAAAACCGGTTGGCTGGCTCGCAAGCAGTGCGAATGAGCCTGAAAATCCGGCCGGTGTAGTGCAACTGCCGGAGGGAGTTGTGCACATTTGAGCCCGGAATGCCTTCAGGACCGTTGTGCTGGCTACGCTGAAATTAAAGGTATAGGTGGTTCCGTTCTGAGCGGGGCGAGGATCTGAAAGTAAAATAGTGGCGCTGGATAAGGATCCGGCATAGGCGATCGTCGCCATCCACAGCACTTTGCTGGCACCCACAGCGAAGAAGAGTGCTATGACAGCATGCAGGCGTGCTGTAAATGTGTGACGTCGATTTCTCATAAATTGTTTGTTTTTGTGTTGGTTTTTAGTTATCTGTCACTACAAGAGTACCAGATGGGGGACTAGGAGTCAATGCGCTTGTGCTTAGAATACCGGAGTGCAGGTATAAACCAATGTTCCCTGGTAGGTGCCGGCTTCTGTTAGCCCGGTGATACGCAGGCGGTAACCCACGTTGGTGGCATCGTTTGCAATTGCGGTAGCATTGTAAGCAACTTCTGCGGGAGTTGTAGTAAGACCGGCAAAAAGATTGTCGGTAGTTGTGAATCGTCCAGGAGTACCCGATAGCACGCTATCGGCAGTAGTGTAGCCAAACACTTCGCTTGCACCACTAGTCGGTGTAGCGGTCGGAGTACCGTTGGTGCCGGTCCAGTTGGTGACAGTTTGTGATGGGTCGCTGAGCAAGTGCAGGAAGTCTCCCGATGTCTGCTTGCCTTGCACTGTCACCTGATAGCCTCCGTTGGCGTTTGTACTGGTAGTCAATGTTTGTGCACAATCATAATTGGTATCAGCGGCTAAAGGCTGGGTGGTGCTGCCGAAGGTAACGGCGGTAGCGGTGTCAGTACAGCGGTCGGCAGTACTCAATGAGCCCTTATACGTGGTTGATGACGCCACACCCGCCACGGTAAAGGTAAGGGTTGAATCAACAATTGCGCTTACCAATACGCCCGGGACGGTGACGAAGCCAATTACCGTACTGTCAACCAAGGTTGAGCAGGCAGCGTTGCTGTAGGTATTAATTTCAATGTAGTAGGTTCCGCCGGCGGCAAAGGTCGGGTTGGTCAGCGATTGAATCGGTGTGGTAATCTGAGTGTTCGCCGGTACCGACGCACCCGTAGCATAAGTGTTCTTTACCGTGCCCGCCGTTGAGTTATCGATGGTCCAGTTTGCAGCGGTTAAGTTAGTAAAGGTACCATTGGTCGCTGCTGCATTAGAAAACCCGGTTGGCGTTGAACCTTGGCCGGGGTTGGATGAGGTGCTCCACCGATAGGTAAAACACTGCAATGTAGCAGTTGTAGCAGCTTTCCAGCTAATATTATAGGTAACACTGGCGGCAGTGGCTTCAGGCCTTGGATCGCTCAGCGTTGCGCTCGCATTGGTTAAGTTACCGGCTGCAAACGCCGATGTAAAGCTAGTTAAACTTAGTAGTCCTACCGACAGCGCTATGAGGACGTTAACCCAGCGCTTCTCGCGCCACGTACCAAATGTTATGTTCCTCACTGTAAACTCCTACTTTTTTATTTGTTAGCCTAAGCATAACCGCAATGGAAAACTTGGTCAAGCTTTTTTTCGCGCATTTTGTCAATCTGATATGGTGGTATATATGTCAGACACCGCCAAACGCAATGCGCTTAACCGCGTCTATCTTAAAAACCACATTTTACGAGTCGATGTTATTGGGGATCAAACCCAAGAGACGGTCGAGGATATGGGTCGGCAGCTTACCGATCATATTGTTCAACTGCGCAAAGCCGGACAAAAGGTTCTCCTATTAGACAACGTTCAGAAGATAGGTAGGACCGATATGCAAGCCGTGCGGGCGGTCGCCATTCTTGGACGCATACTCGATTATGATCGCGCCGCCATGGTTGGCGACGGCTCGGCGCCCATGCGCACCGGTATTAATTTGCTGCTTCGTACAATTCGACGATCAAGCATACAGTACTTTTCTAACCTAAAAGATGCTGAAACCTGGCTGCGCGAATTCAATTAGCTGCTTGCTAATAGTTCTCCAGCGTTGAGGTATCGCCAATTGGCAAGCCAAGTTCTTGGGCTTTGAGAATTCGGCGCATAATTTTACCGGAACGAGTTTTGGGGAGTTTATCAATAAAACTAATTTCTCTTGGGTAGGCATGTCCGGCCAGATGTTTTTTAACATGCAGTCGTAACCTTTCTTTCAGTTCATCATTAGCTTCCACGCCAGACTTTACCACTACAAAAGCCTTAATAATTTCGCCCCGCACTTGATCCGGCTTGCCAATCACGCCAGCTTCTATGACATCCGGATAGCTCACCAATGCACTTTCCACCTCAAACGGACCGATGCGTTCTCCGGCGGTATTAATGACGTCATCAACTCGCCCAAAAAACCAAAAATAGCCGTCATCGTCCTTCATTGCTGCATCGCCGGATATGTACCAGTCGCCCTTAAAGTAGGAGTCAAATTTTTCTTGATTTCCCCAAATGGTTTTCATCAGCGAGGAAACGGACGAAGCTTTGAGCGCCAGATTCCCTTCCTCGCCATTGGGCACCGGCTTGCCGTCATCGTCAATAATAGCGGCCTCTATGCCCGGAAGCGGCTTACCCATCGAACCCGGTTTAATATCAAGCGCTGGGATGTTGGTGATGCTGATGCCGCCCAGCTCGGTCTGCCACCAGGTATCATGAAAGGCTAGCCCGAAAGCATCGAGCCCCCACCAAATTGCTTCGGGGTTCAGTGGCTCTCCAACACTGCATAAATGCCGAAGTGATTGCAGTTTATAATCCTTAGGGCTAACCGAAGATCCCATAAGCATGCGAATGGCGGTTGGAGCCGAGTACCACACCGTTACTTTGTGCGACTGTAAAACGTTATACCAATTCTCGGGACTAAATCTCCCACCATACACCACCGAGGTACCGCCAAGCCCCCATATGCCTAGCACGCCATATACAACGCCGGTCACCCAGCCTAAATCGGCCGTGCACCAATATACATCTTCCTCTTGAATATCGAGCGCATACTTCGTGGTAACGACCGCTTGAAGAATATCGTAATGCGCATGCACCACTCCCTTCGGCGCACCTGTAGTTCCAGAGGTGTAAAGCATGTAGGCATAGTCGTCTTTTTGCATATGAGCCACCTCAAACTTGTCTTGAGCGCCCGCCATCGCTTCCTCATAGAGCACGACGTTGCCGGCTTCGGGACTATTCTCCGAGCCGCCTGCGACAATAATAATTTTTTTCAAATGCGGCAGTTTAGTTTGAATGTTCTTGATGCGAGGATAAAGATCGGTATCAGTCACAACCACCTTGGCTTCGCTATCGGCCAAACGGTCAAGTAGTGCCATTTCCTGGAAGGCTGCAAACATCGTCCCGACAACCGCCCCAAGTTTAAGGGTACCTAAAAAGGCCACGTACCTTTCAGGTGCGGGGGGTAGAAAAATAAACACCCGATCCCCTTTTGCAACATCATTCGCTGCCAAAACGTTGGCAAACTGGTTGCTCAGTTTCTTTAAATCTTGAAAGCTAAATCTCTGCGTTTCCCCGTCTGCACTTTCATAAAGCAAGGCTGTCTTGGCTTTGCGAGCGCCCTCGGCGTGGCGGTCAACGCAGTTATAAGCAATATTGAGGGCTCCATCGGGGAACAGATCTATGAGCTCGTTTGCGGCTTCATCCCATGAAAAATTTTGGTAAGCCTGCTCGTAGTCGGACAAGTTGGGCGTTTGGCCAGTTAATTTCTTTTGAATTACTTCCGGATGTTCGCTCATACACCTACCATCTCCGGAGCATTTTCCCCGCCAATATCGACATCCATAATACAATAATTGGTAACCAGGTACAGGCCGTAATCTTCAGCAAATTCCTCGGCTTCATGGCTGTTCGCACCTTCAGCCAGCCACACCGTTCTAATGCCCCCTCGATCCATAATTTCCTTCAAATGCGGGATCACTTCGGTAGGCTTGCGAAAAATATCGACAATATCAATATGCACTGAGGACGGTATGTCGAGCAAGCTGTCATAGGCTTTCTCTCCAAGCGTCTCGTCGATATTGGGGTTGATCGGAATAATCCGATACCCCTTCTCTTGGAAGTGCTGAGCTACTTTGTAACTATGTCGGCTAGGGTTATCGGACAAGCCAATAAAAGCAATTGTGCGGGCCTCTTTAAGAGCCTTAATTCTTTCCTGAGCGGAGCTAGCAACAATCGGCGGCGGGGTACCCGACCACTGCCAGTTTTCGATTTCAGTAGGGTCGCCGCCAACGTTAAGAATATAGGTGTGATGATCATCGAGCGCCTTTTGATAGCTTTTAGTCAGCTTCTGCTGGGTAGCCGCATCAATAGCACCTTCTTTGAGGCCAATTTCCGCTAGTTCCATGGCAAGGTGATACCGGTCGGTCCGGTTTCTAACCTGCATATCGAACGGCGTGGTAGTACCCCCTTCTTCCTCATACCCATGAACCGTAAAGCGCTGGGGATTTTTTACATCAAAAAGAATACTCTTAAGCGTTTCCGGATAGCCGTGAAAGGTTAAAATAACCGGCTTATCGACAGTGAAGTATTTTTCAGCCGAGGGAATTTGCGGGTGGCTTTCATTCTCGCAAGAGCAGACACCTTGCAACCGCAGAACATTCACGAACCGAATCCTGATCTCCGGAGCATCCTGTTTTATACGTTCTATGGCGGCCATCGCTTCTTTCGTCACGTAATCGCCAATACCAACTACCACAACATGAGGATTTTTATCGCTGGCAAAATCCCACACGCTCAAACCATCCTTCAAAGCCTCCTTGGCTTGAGCATAGGTTTGCCACCGAGGCTCGGGCGTCTTACCAGCCGTAATAATATTCATCTGGTTGGTTGAGGCCATGGTTTCTTCCATAACCGCCAGCATACTGTTGTCATCCACCGGAAAATACGCCTTCACAAAATCGCTGTGCTTTTCGAGCATGCCTGAAACAAAACTGGGATTCTGGTGGGAATAGCCGTTATGCTCCTGACGCCAGGCTGTCGAAGTCAGCAAATAATTAATCGATGGTATATCTTGACGCCATGGCATGCGACGGACATATTTCAGAAACTTTTGATACATGTGGGCCATACTTGAAAAAATCTGTGCAAAAGCTTCATAGGTTGTGAAGACGGCGTGGCGGCCAGTGAGGACATAACCTTGAGCCAAACCGTGCATGGTATGCTCCGACAACATCTCCATGACTCTCCCGTCCCGGCTCAAATCCTTATCGCCTTTTTCGTGCGGCCAAACAAACCCCCGCGATGTAACTTCAAAAATCTCATCCAATCGGTTGGAATAGGTTTCGTCGGGAGACATCAAGCGCAGATTACGATGCTCCTTATTATCGGCAAACAGCTCCTTCAGGTAGCTGCCGGCCATCCGCATAGCATTTGACTGTAGCATCCCCGGTTCAACCATCGGCTTTTGCAGTTTTGAAGCGTCGGGCAACATCAATGGCTTATAATTGGCGCCGAACATATGCGGGTTATCACCCATGCGTAAATTATCCGGAGGAACAACTTCTTTAATATCCTCAATAAACCCAGTGTTTTTATCAAACAGCTCCTCAAACCGGTACGAGCGCAGCCATGATTCCAGAATGCGCAGCTCCTCGTCGTCGCCGGCCACCGTTGGCATTACCACTTGATGGGAGCGAATGGTGCCTTCAATCGGTTGGCCGCGCAATTCCTTAATCGTAGTCCAACCCTTCGGACTTTTGAAGATAATCATTGGGAAGCGCGGTGCGAAGTCATCGCCGGTTTCACGCGCCCGTTTTTGAATAGCCGCAATCCGGTTATAACAGGTTTCGAGCGTGGACATCATGCGTTCATCGATCTCGTCATCGCTGCCTTCAACAATAAACGGCTCATACCCGTAACCGCTAAAGAGCTGTTGCAGCTCCTCATCGCTCATCCGGCCGAAAATGGTTGGACCAGAAATCTTATACCCGTTCAAATGCATAATCGGCAGTACCGCACCGTTAGTGGCCGGATCAATCAGTTTGCTCGTATGCCAAGCAGCAGCAATCGCGCCGGTCTCAGCTTCGCCGTCACCAATCAAACAAACAGCCAGGAGGTCAGGATTGTCTAGTACTGCACCATAGGCGGAAGCCAGCGAGTATCCCAACTCGCCACCCTCTAAGATTAATCCGGGCGTTTCAGGACTGCAGTGGCTGGAAAAACCATACGGCCAGCTAAACATCTTGCTGATGTAGTTCACCCCGGAACCATCATGGGTTGCTTCCGGGTAATACTTTGCAAGCGTACCTTCAATAAATAAATTGGCTTGCAGACCGGGCATTCCGTGGCCGGGACCGAGTACAAACACCGCCTCCTGCTCATGCTTTTTTACCATATGGTTGGCATGAGCATACACAAAATTGATACCGGGACAGGTACCCCAATGACCAAACAGTTTTGGCTTGATATCGGATGAACGCAATGGACGCTCAAGCAGACAGTTATCCTGCAAGTAAATTTGAGCAACCGATAAATAGTTGGCCGCCCTAATGTGTTTTTGAATGTTGGCAATATCGTGCATAGATGCGGAATTCTCTGTCATGTTACCTGATGTGATTTAGCTCG